>CAYNCY010000591.1:0-2506 GCA_964395195.1 uncultured Steroidobacteraceae bacterium | reverse complement strand
CCGCCGTCGCCACCTTCTCGAACTGCGGGGAGAAGCGATCCTGAAGTTCAGTTGCGGTGCGCTGCATGACGAGTGGCATCTTCTCGATGTAGGCACTGCCTGCCGGCGATCGGTAAAAGACGACGAGGGCATCGATCTCCGCTTGCGTGAACGTCTCCTGGTAGACCTTGATCTGGGTGGCGCGGAGCATCTCGACGTTGAACTCGTCGCGCATCAGCTGGGCGATCTTGGCCGGCGCTGCGTCGAAGAGCTTCTGCTGGGCGGGGCTCAGGGTCACACCCTTGAGCCGCCTCTGCAGGTCCTTCCGTATCGACACTTCGACCTGGTCCAGCATCGCCGCCAGGGCCCGATCCTGGTGGGTGAGGTGGATCACCTCGTCGATCGATTCGACGGAAGGCGGAGCGGCGTGCGCGACGGCGCCAAAAAGGAGGGCGAGCAAGCAAAAAACGGTGCGCATCGGTTCTTCCGTGACAAGCGAACGCGCCCGGCGGGCGCCCGAGCATCGTCGACGAAGCGCCTGCCTTTGGCAATGAGTCGGTGCCGTTCCGACCTATAATCCGCGTGCGGTGCAGTTCGCACCGCGTGTCGTCCCCGAGGTCCTCCATGGCCCGCCGCCGTTCACTGCCTGCCCGTCCGAAAGCCGCCGCGAAGTCCCGCGCCACGCCCAAGCGGCGTGCCCCGACGCCCGCGCCCCGGAAGAAGGCGCCGCGAGCGGCGGCAGCGCCGGCGCGGCGCACGCTCTACCCCGCGATCGAGCCGACCGCCACGGGGCGCCTGCGGGTGTCGCCCGTGCACGAACTCTACTGGGAAGAGAGCGGCAACCCGCGCGGCAAGCCCGTCGTCTTCCTGCACGGCGGCCCCGGCGGCGGTACCGATCCCAAGATGCGTCGCTTCTTCGACCCGAAGCGCTACCGCATCGTGCTCTTCGACCAGCGTGGCTGCGGGAAGAGCACGCCGCACGCGAGCCTCGAGGCGAACACGACCTGGGATCTCGTCGCCGACATCGAGCGCCTCCGGGTCGAGCGCGGCATCGACCGCTGGCAGGTGTTCGGAGGCTCGTGGGGTTCGACGCTCGCGCTCGCCTATGCCGAGACGCACCCCGAGCGCGTCACCGAGCTCGTGCTTCGCGGCATCTTCATGCTCAGGCGCTGGGAGCTCGAGTGGTTCTACCAGAACCAGGACGGCGCGGGCGCGCTCTTCCCGGACCTGTGGGAGGAGTACGTGAAGCCGATTCCGCTCGCGGAGCGCGGCGACATGATGAACGCCTACCACCGGCGCCTCACGAGCGCGGACCCCGCGACGCTCCACGCCGCGGCGCGCTCGTGGTCGATCTGGGAGGGTGCGACGAGCTACCTCAAGCACACCGCCCAGGATCTCGCGCACTTCGACGACCCGACCTTCGCGGCGGCCTTCGCGCGCATCGAGTGCCACTACTTCGTCAACGGCGGCTTCTTCAAGCGCGACCAGCAGCTGCTCGAGGACGTCGGGCGCATCCGTCACATCCCGGCCGTCATCGTGCAGGGACGCTACGACATGGTGTGCCCGATGAAGAGCGCGTGGGACCTGCACCGTGCGTGGCCGGAGGCGGACCTGCGCATCGTGCCGGACGCGGGCCACGCCGCGATGGAGCCCGGCAACGTGCACGAGCTCGTCTCGGCCACCGACCGGTTCGCGCGGCGGCGCGCCTAGCCCCAGAGCGCGCGGGGCGGTACCTGCATCACCCCGCCGTCGATGCGGATCGGCGGAACGCGGTCGAGCTTCTGCAGCAGCGGCCCGTCGAGGTCCGAGAACTCGCACGACTGCGCGATCAGGAACGCGGGCGCCATCGCCAGCGACGTCCCGCACATGTTGCCGACCATGAGCTTGAAGCCGCGCGCCAGCGCCTCGTCCCTGAGCGCCAGCGCCTCGGTGAGGCCGCCACACTTGTCGAGCTTGATGTTGACGAACTGGTACCGCCCGGCGAGTCCCGGGAGTGAGGCGCGATCAACGCACGACTCGTCCGCACCGAGCGGCAGCGGCGAAACGAGGCCATCGAGCGAGGCGTCCTCGCGCCGGTTCACCGGCTGCTCGATCATCTCGACGCCGAGCTCGACGAACCCCGGCAGCAGACGCTCGAGGAGCGGGCGGCTCCAGGCCTGGTTCGCATCGACGATGAGCCGCGCCTGCGGGTGCTCCTCGCGCACGATGCGCACGACGTCGACGTGACGCTCGGCATCGAGCTTGATCTTGATCACCTCGTAGGCCCTGGACTCGCGGGCCTTGCGGCGCGTGTCGGCTTCGCTGCAAAGACCGATGGTCATGCAGGTCGTCACGGGCTTGAGCGCGGTGAACCCGGCGCTGATCCAGGCGGGCACGCCCGCCTGCTTGGAGCGCAGGTCCCAGAGCGCGCAGTCGAGCGCGTTCCGGGCGCCACCCGCCGGCAGGAGTTCGATCAGTTGCTGACCGGTGAGTCCCTCATCGAGGCGACCCGCGACGCCCGCAATCTCCCTGGCCATCGACTCCGGCG
>CAYNCY010000590.1:0-2515 GCA_964395195.1 uncultured Steroidobacteraceae bacterium | reverse complement strand
CGCGGGTCGGCGTGAAGAAGCGGAGATGAATGTCGTGATCCGGGCCGTCAGCGGGCAGCACGAAGGCCGAGTCCGAGTTGTTGAGCTCGCGGGCCAGCGACTGCATTTCGGTTTCGCTCAGCGCCTCGGCGCCGAGCACGACGCCGGCGGGGTTGCCCGCGAACAGCTGCTGCGTGAACACATCGATCTGGAACACCTTGATGGTGCGCTTGGGCATGGACCTCGGAGCCTCGAACGGACGACGCGCGGAGTTTACCAGCCCCGGGTGCGGGCAGGGGCCCGGCGGCTCAGCGGTGGCCGGGCGAGCTTCGATTGAGCGCGACGGTGCTTTTTGACGCGCTCGCCAGCCTCTGGCGCGACACGGCGCCCGCCGAGCGGATGGCCATGGCCCTCGGTGTCGCCTACGTCCTTCTGATGATCGGCCAGCACCGCGCCGCCTGGCTGGTGGGCGGTGCCAGCACGGCGATCTACCTGTTCGTTTTCGCCCGCGCCGGGCTCTACATGCAGGCCACCCTGCAGCTCTTTTACGTGGTGGTCTCGGTCTATGGCTGGTGGGCGTGGCGGGGCGAGGCTGGAGCGCCCGCGCTCGCGGTCACCCGGGCCGGCCCACGGCTGACGTTGGCGGGCCTTGGCGGCGTCGCGCTCGCGACGCTCGCGACCTCCACATGGCTCGCGACCGAGACGCACGCCGCCAATCCCTACCTCGATTCGCTGACGACCTGGGCGAGCGTATTCACGACCTGGCTCGCCGCGCGCAAGAAAATCGACAACTGGCCCTGGTGGCTGGTCATCGATGCCTTGATCGCGGTGCTGTGCTGGCAGCAGCGACTCTATGCGACCATGGTTCTGTACGTTCTCTACGTGGGTCTCGTCGTGATCGGATGGCGGAGCTGGTTTAAGGACATGAAACTCGCGGCGCGGGCCAGCGCGGCCGGAGTGGCGCCGTGAGGGCGATCGCCGAGGCGAGCGTGCGCGAGGTGCTCGGACACTTCGCCGAGGGGCGCGCCGCGCTCGCCGCGGGCATCGAAGTCACGGCCCTCGCGGGCGGCCTCGAGAACTCGACCTGCCGCGTCCGCTCGAGCGCCGGTGACTGGGTGCTCAGGATCGCGGGCCCGCGCGATGCGCGCTTCGCGATCAACCGCATCGCGGAAAGCCAGGCGCAGGCGGCGGCCGCGGCGCTCGGCTTCGGCCCCGCGATCGTGCACGCCGAGACGGAGCGCGGCATCCTCGTCAGCGAGTTCGTGCCGGGGCGCGTCTGGACGCGCGAGGAGGTTCGCTCGCCCGAGGGCCTCGCGATCCTGGGCGCGCGCCTGCGGGAACTGCACGGCGCAGCGCCGCCGCCCGGTGTCCGGCGCATGAATGTGCACGATGTGCTCGCGCACTACCTCGAGTTCCCGCCGGCGCCGGGCGGTGCGATCTCGCGCACCGACCTCTCCGCGCGCCTGCGCTGGTCGCTCGCGACCTACCGTCCGCCACCGCCGGCCCTCTGCCACAACGACCTGCATCACCTCAACCTGATCGGCGCCGACCCGCTGATGTTCATCGACTGGGAGTACGCCGCGGTCGGCGACCCCGTGTTCGAGCTCGCTGCCGTGATCGGCTACCACGACCTCGACCTCGGCCAACGCGAGGCGCTCCTCGCCGCCCACGGCGGCGGTTATGCGCCCGCGCACGTGCAGCGCATGTGCCTCGTGTTCGATTGCCTGCACGCGCTCTGGCTCGACGCGGCCGACGGCTGGAACTCGCTGGCCCCGGCGCGCCTCGCGGCGCTGACGGCACGCCTCAAGCTCGACCCCGCCGAGCGGCAGCGGTAGCCCCGAGGGCGCGCCGCCCGGGCGCGGCCGGGTTGCACCGCGGCTTGGTGCGTCGCAATATCACCGGTTTGGCAACCCCGCGCGCCGGCCGCGCGTGGCGTCCTGGAGTGGATACGCATGGCTGACCTCGTAATCGTGGATCGCGATGGCAAGGAGCACGTCGTCACCGGACGCGTGGGCGTCTCGATCATGGAGACGCTTCGCGACGTCGACTACGGCGTGGCCGCGATCTGCGGCGGCATGTGCTCGTGCGCGACGTGCCACGTCTGGGTCGATGAGGCCTGGATCGGGAAGCTCCCGCCGCGCCAGGGCGACGAGCAGGAGCTCCTGCAGGAACTCGGCAGCTTCAAGGCCGCCTCGCGCCTCTCGTGCCAGGTGCAGTTCACCGAGGCACTCTCCGGGCTCAAGGTCGCGATCGCCCCCGACGAGTGAGATGACGGTGACCGGCGCGCGCGGCTTCGATCCCGCTTCCGCTGAGGAGACCGCCGGCTGGCAGCAGCAGAAGAGCGCCGCGACCCGCACGTTGATTCTCGAAGCCACGGTGCGCTGCCTCGTCGAGTCCGGCTACGCCCGCACCACCACCCACGCGATCGCGGCAAAGGCGGGGCTCTCGCGCGGCGCGCTCCTGCATCACTTTCCGGCCAAGGCCGGGGTGCTCGTGGCAACCGTGGAGCACTTGAGGGGCGCCCGAGTCGCGGCAC
>CAYNCY010000589.1:0-2521 GCA_964395195.1 uncultured Steroidobacteraceae bacterium | reverse complement strand
CGAGACCTTCGCTTCGGGCTCGGTGATCCACGGCACCGCCCAGTCGGCCAACCTCGGCACCATCCAGTCGGGTGCGCTCGAGAGCTCGAACGTCGACCTCACCAAGGAGCTCGTCAACATGATCACCGCGCAGCGCGCCTTCCAGGCAAACGCGCAGATGATCACGACGGACGACCAGATCACGCAGACCGTGCTGCAGATCCGCGGCTAAGCGAAGTAGCGCGCCATGGATCGTTCACTCTACGTCTCCATGACCGGGGCCTCGCAGATCCTGCAGGCCCAGGCCATCCAGGCGCAGAACCTCGCCAACGTCAGTACCAACGGCTTTCGCGCCGACATGTACTCGTTCGAGGCGACCAAGGTCGAGGGCCCCGGCTTCGCGACGCGCGTCAACGCCGTCGCGCAGGCGCAGGGGTTCTCGAACGCGACCGGTGCGCTGACCCAGACCGGTGCGCCGCTCGACGTCGCGATCCGCGGCGACGGCTGGCTCGCGGTGCAGGCGAAGGACGGCACCGAGGCCTACACGCGCGCCGGCGACATGCACATGACGCCGGACGGGCTGCTCGTGACCGCGACGGGACTGCCGGTGCTCGGCGACGGCGGCCCGATCTCGATCCCGCCCGCCGACAACGTCGTCGTCGGCAGCGACGGCACCGTGACCGTGATCCCGCAGGGCGTCGGCCCCAAGGGCGCGGGACCGGTCGGGCGTCTCAAGCTCGTCAACCCGCCCGCGGCCCAGCTGGTCAAGGGACCGGACGGCCTGATGCGCCTCAAGGACGGAACCACCGCGCCGTCCGACGCCAACGTGCAGGTCGAGAGCGGC
Source organism: uncultured Steroidobacteraceae bacterium (assembly GCA_964395195.1). GTDB lineage: Bacteria > Pseudomonadota > Gammaproteobacteria > Steroidobacterales > Steroidobacteraceae > CAIKZZ01. Next base: position 1,698 of record CAYNCY010000589.1, on the reverse strand, counting down.
ACGCTCGAGACCAGCAACGTCAACGCGCCGCGCGCGCTCGTCGAGATGATCGAGTTGAGCCGCCTGTTCGAGATGCAGACGCGGCTCATGAACACCACCGACCAGGACGAGCAGGCAGCGCAGAAGCTGCTCGCCCCGAGCTGAGCACACCCGCCATGAACACCCTTCAACTTATAGGCTTCCGAGGCACACGCACATGACTCCCGCACTGTGGGCCGCCAAGAGTGGACTTGATGCGCAGGACACGCGCATGGCCGTCATCGCCAACAACATCGCCAACGTCAACACGACGGGCTTCAAGCAGAGCCGCGGCGTGTTCCAGGACCTGCTCTACCAGAACATCCGCCAGGTCGGCTCGCAGAGCACGCAGGACACGCAGCTGCCGTCGGGCCTCTACCTCGGCACGGGCGTTCGCGTCGTCGCGACCGAGAAGATCAACACGCAGGGCGGTCTCTCGCAGACCGGCAATTCCCTCGACGTCGCCGAGCAGGGTCGCGGCTTCTTCCAGGTGCTGATGCCGGACGGGACCATCGCGTACACGCGCGACGGCTCGTTCCAGGTGAATTCGCAAGGGCAGGTGGTCACGAGCTCCGGCTACCAGCTGCAGCCCGCGATCACGATCCCGGCGAACGCGGTCTCCGTGACGATCGGTTCCGACGGCACGGTCGGCGCGACGCTGCCGGGTGCGACCGCCTCGACCACGATCGGCCAGATTCAGATGGCAGACTTTATCAACGAGGCGGGCCTCGAGCCGCGCGGCCAGAACCTCTTGGTCGAGTCGGCGGCGAGCGGCGCTCCGCAGACCGGGACGCCCGGCGTCAACGGCCTCGGCACGCTCCTGCAGGGCAACCTCGAGGGCTCGAACGTGAACATCGTCCAGGAGATGGTGAACATGATCGAGACGCAGCGCGCCTACGAGATGAACTCGAAGTCGATCCAGACCACCGACCAGATGCTCCAGTACCTGACGAGCAACCTGTGAACCGCGCCCGCGCTCTCGCCCTTGCCGTCCTCGGCCTCGCGCTCGCCGCGTGCGGCTCCTCCGATCTCTTTCGGACGCCGCCGCTGCCGCCGGCCGCGGTCGGCCCCGCGTACCGCGCCGCCTCGCAGCTGCCGGCGGCACAGGAGGGCGCGATCTACCAGGCGGGGCGCTCGACCGCGTACTTCGAGGATCCGCGCGCACACCAGGTGGGGGATGTGATCACGATCCGGCTGACGGAGGCGTTCAACGCCACCAAGACCGCGAGCACCCAGACCCAGAAGGACTCGAGCACCGGGATCACGGCGCCGCTGATCGGCGGCTGGTCACCCGTCGGCGACACGACGCTCGGCGCGAAGCGCGCCTTCACCGGCAACGGCACGAGCGCCCAGCAGAACTCGCTCACCGGCAGCATCACCGCGGTCGTCACCGAGGTGCTGCCGAACGGGAACCTGCTGATCGCCGGCGAGCGGGCACTGCAGCTCAACCAGGGCGAGGAGTTCGTGCGCGTCGCGGGCGTCGTCCGTGCGGTCGACGTGCAGCTCGACAACACCGTGACCTCGGATCGCATCGCCGATGCCCGCATCAGCTACAGCGGCCGCGGTGCCATCGACGCGAGCAACCGCCAGGGCTGGCTGTCGCGCTTCTTCAACTCGCCGATCACGCCATTCTGAGGTTCGTCATGACCGCCGCCCGCGTCCTCCTGCCCGCAGATCGGA
>CAYNCY010000588.1:0-2522 GCA_964395195.1 uncultured Steroidobacteraceae bacterium | reverse complement strand
ACGGCATGCCCAAGCCCGAGGGCTACCGCAAGGCGCTGCGGATGATGAAGCTCGCGGAGCGCTTCTCGCTCCCGATCGTGACCCTGATCGATACGCCGGGTGCGTACCCGGGCGTTGGCTCCGAGGAACGCAACCAGTCGGGCGCGATCGCGCAGAACCTGTTCGAGATGGCCGGCCTTCGCGTACCGATCGTGACGGCCGTGATCGGCGAGGGCGGCTCCGGTGGCGCGCTCGCGATCGGCGTCTGCGATCGCCTCGTCATGCTCCAGTACGCCGTCTACTCGGTGATCTCGCCCGAGGGCTGCGCCTCCATCCTCTGGAAGAGCGCGGACAAGAAGGAGCTCGCCGCCGATGCGATGGGCATCACCGCCGATCGACTCGCGCGCGAGAAGCTCGTGGACGAGGTGCTGCCGGAGCCGCTCGGCGGCGCGCACCGCGACCCGCAGGCAATGGCGGATGCCCTGCGCGCCGTGTTCGTGCGCGACCTCGATGCGCTCGGCGCCAAGTCGGTCGACCAGCTGCTCGATGAACGCGCGCGCCGGCTCGCCTCGTTCGGCGTCTTTCGCGCCGCCTGAGTCTCGCCGCCGGGCGCGCGCGCGATGACCTTCTCCGCCGACACGCTCGCCGCGACCCTCGTGCAACTCATCGGCAACGAGGACCGCGCGCTTGCCGTCGCGCTCTCGGGCGGGGCGGACTCGGCCGCGCTCTTGCGCGCCCTTGCGGACTGCCGTCGCACGCACGCGCGCTGGCGTGTCCGGGCGCTGCACGTCAACCACGGTCTCGGACCCTTCGCGGCCACGCTCGAGCGCGCCGCCCGCGAGGTCGCGCGCGCGTGCGAGGTGCCGCTCACCGTTCTTGCCGTCACCGTCCCGCCGGCGGCCCCCGAGGGTGTGGAGGCCGCGGCGCGCGCGGCGCGCTACGAGGCGCTTCGGGCGGCGCTCGCGCCGGGCGAGTTCGCGCTCACGGCGCACCACCTCGAGGACCAGGCCGAGACGCTCCTGCTGCAGCTCCTCCGGGGTGCAGGCCTCAAGGGCCTCGCGGCGATGCCGGTCCGCTCGCCGCTCGGGTCAGGGGTGCTGCTGCGCCCGCTCCTCGCAACCTCCGCCGCCCAGCTTCGCGCGTACGCCGCCGCCCGGGGCCTCGCCTCGACCGAGGACCCGATGAACCACGACGCCCGCTACGACCGCGCGTACCTGCGCGCGGAGGTCTGGCCCCGGCTCGAGGCGCGCTGGCCGAAGGCCGCCGAGACGCTCGCGCGCTCCGCGCGCCACGCGTGGGAGGCGCAGTCGCTCCTCGATGCGACCTCCGAGGCGCTCCTCGCCACCGTCGCGGCGGGACCCGCGCTTCGGATCGAGGGACTCCGGGCGCTCAGCGCACCGCGGCGCGGTGAACTCATCCGCTTCTGGCTCGCTCGGCAGGGCCTTCGGCCGCCACCCGCGCGGCGCCAGGCGCGGATCGACACCGAGCTCCTCGGCGCGCGGCCGGGGTCCCACCCGCGACTCGTGTGGGAGGACGGGGAGCTGCGGAGCTTTGCGGGATACCTGTACGCGTTCGCGCCACTCGGTGCGCTCGACGTCGCGGGCGAGCGGCTGCCCGGCGCGGACGAGCCCGAGCGACAGCTCGGTGCGCTCGGTCGCCTCGAGGTGCGCACGACCCTCGGCACCGGCCTCAAGCTGCCCGCGAGCGGACGGCCGTTCACGCTGGCGCTGCGGGCGGGTGGCGAGCGCCTGCGGCTCGCCCCGGGCGGTGCGCGCCGTCCGCTCAAGGATCTCCTGCGCGAGGCGCGCGTGCCGCCCTGGGCGCGCGAGCGCGCGATCCTGGTGTCGGGCGATGCGCTCGCGGCGGTCGTGCTCCCGCACGCGACCTGGATCGCCGCCGAGTGCCGGGCCGAGGCGGGCGACGCCGCGCTCGGGCTCGCCTGGCGCGACGCCCCCGCGGCGCTCTGGCCGCCGCCGGCGGTCGATCCCTTCATTGAGCGGGAGCGACCTTTCAGTTAGACTGATTTCCCGTCGAACAAGGGCCTTGCCGAGGCCCTTTTTCATTGGCCCTCAAGTCCCGACGGGAGCTCCCATGACACGCTTCGTGTTCGTCACCGGTGGTGTCGTGTCCTCGCTCGGCAAGGGCATCGCCTCGGCTTCGCTCGGCGCCATCCTCGAGGCGCGCGGGCTCAAGGTCAGCCTCGTCAAGCTCGACCCGTACATCAACGTCGATCCCGGCACCATGAGCCCGTTCCAGCACGGCGAGGTGTTCGTCACCTACGACGGCGCGGAGACCGACCTCGACCTCGGCCACTACGAGCGCTACGTGCGCTACACGGCGACCCGGAACTCGAACTTCACGACCGGGCGCATCTACGAGCGCGTGATCGCCAAGGAGCGCCGCGGCGATTACCTGGGCGCCACCGTGCAGGTGATCCCGCACATCACGGACGAGATCAAGCGCTGCATCAAGCTCGGCGCCGGCGACTCCGACGTGTGCATGGTCGAGATCGGCGGCACGGTCGGCGACATCGAGTCGCTGCC
>CAYNCY010000587.1:0-2524 GCA_964395195.1 uncultured Steroidobacteraceae bacterium | reverse complement strand
GGCACCGCGATCAGCTTCCCGAACAGCGACCGGATCCGCCACGAGGTCTACTCGTTCTCGAAGCCGAAGACCTTCACGCTGAAGCTCTACGCCGGGCGCGCGGCGCCGCCGGTCATCTTCGACCGCGCCGGGCTGGTCGTCCTCGGCTGCAACATCCACGACAAGATGTCGGCGTTCGTCGCGGTGGTCGACACGCCCTACTTCGGGCGCACCGATGCGACGGGAAGCGTCACGCTCGTGGCCCCGCCCGGTCGCTATCGCCTCAGGATCTGGCATCCGGACCTCGAGCGGCCGGTGCCGCTCGAGGCCGTCACGATCGGCGCGGACGCAAAGCCGATCGCGATCGCCGTCAGCCGCTCGACGTCGCCGCTGACGGTGACGCCGTGGCCGGAGTGAGCGGCCGGATTTTTCCGGGCGGCTGCATGCGTTGGGGCTCGTTCAGCCGACCGTAGCGGCGCAGCACCGCGCGTAGCGCCTCGTGCGGAATCCCGAGCACGTAGTGCCCGTCCTGGCCCTTGAGGTCGCGCCCGCGACGAGCGCATTCACGATCGCTTCCTCGGTTGCCTCGACTGTGCCGATGAAGATCGGATCCAGCGAGTCGTTGCCGACGAAGCTCGCGGTGTTGACCGCCTCACCGCCGAACGACGCCTCGTTGGCGGTCGAGAACGCGATGAAGATGTCGCCCGAGCCGTTGCCTGCGTAGGAGCCGTTCCGCGCAAGGCCGAGCGCGGCGCGGCGCGCGACCCGCTTCATCTGCTGCGGCAGCAACGGCGCATCGGTCGCGACGACGATGATGATCGACCCGGTGTCGCCGCGCTCGAGCGCATCGTCCGTGTAGACCCGGTGCTCGCGCAGCTCGTGGCCGACCGGAACGCCCGCGATCCTAAGCGTGTCGCGGACGCCGTAGTTGGCCTGCACGAGGACACCGACCGTGTAGGGCCGCTTGCCGGCGCGGACGACGCGCGAGGCGGTGCCGATGCCGCACTTGAACTCGTGGCAGACCATGCCCGTGCCGCCGCCGACGTTACCCTCGGCGACGGGACCCGACGTCGCCGCATCGAGGGCCGCGAAGGCGTGCTCGGGCTTCACGTGAAATCCATTGACGTCGTTGAGGTACCCGTCCCACGTCTCCGCGACGACCGGCAGCGACCACCAGTAGCCGCTCGGGTCGGGCTTGCCCTGCTTGATGCGCCAGGCAATCACGGCGTCCCGCACGACCCCGACGCTGTGCGTGTTGGTGAGAAGCACCGGGCCCTCGAGCTGGCCCGACTCCTCGAGCCACGTCGTGCCCGTCATCTCGCCGTTGCCGTTGAGCGAAAACCACGCGCCGAACACGGGTGTGTCGTTGCTCTTGCGCCCGCGCGGCAGGATCGCGGTCACGCCGGTCCGGATCGAGTGCTTTGGATCCGGGTCGCTGATCAGCGTCGTCTACCCGACCGTCACGCCGGCGACATCGGTGATCGCGTTGAAGGGGCCCGGCTTCCCGTCGAAGGGAATGCCAAGGTCGCGCGCGCGGGGTTCGGCGCCGCCGGCGGCCGCGCTCACGACGACGAGGGCGAGCAGGAGCGCGAGAGGCTTGCGGAAATCGTTCATTGGCTGTCGTCCTCGGCCGCCGGTGGCCGTGCAGTCGTTTTCGCTGGCAGGAGGCCGGCAAGTTCTGCCTTCGTGAGGTTGCGCCAGCGTCCGGGCTCGATGCCCTCAAGCCGCACGTTCACGAACCGTACGCGCACCAGTTTCCTAACCGTGTAACCGAACGCATCGCACATGCGCCGGATCTGCCGGTTGAGGCCCTGGGTGAGGACGATCCGGAACATGTTCTTGCCGGCAAGTTCGGTGCGCGCCGGAGCCGTGATGCGCCCCAGGATCTCCACGCCCGATGCCATCGCCTTCAGGAACTCAGGGGTAACCGGCCGATCGACCGTCACCAGGTATTCCTTCTCGTGCCGATGTTCGACCCGGAGCAGGCGGTTGACGCTGTCGCCATCGTTGGTCAGCAGGATCAGGCCCTCGGAATCCTTGTCGAGGCGCCCGATCGGGAAGACGCGCTCGCGGTGCGCGACGAAGTCGACGATGTTGTGGGGAACGCGCGTATCGGTCGTGCACTCGATCCCGACCGGCTTGTGGAGGGCGATGTAGACGGGCGCGGCGATGGCGCCGGCCGCGTGGCCATCGACCTCGACGACGTCGGCGGGGCCGACGCGCGTGCCGAGCGTCGCAACCGCGCCGTTCACCGTCACGCGGCCCGCCGCGATCCAGGAATCGGCTTCACGCCGCGAGCAGAGGCCGCGTTCGCTCAGGTACTTGTTGATCCTGAGCGCGGCATCCGCCGTCAACGAAACACGCCCTCGCCGTAGGACTCGGCGACCAGGTTCTCGAACCGTGTGTACTCGCCGAGGAACGTCAGGTGTACCTCGCCGGTGGGGCCGTTGCGCTGCTTCGCGATGATGATGTCGGCGATGCCTTTGCGCGTCGTGTTCGGCTCGTACACGTCCTCGCGGTAGATCAGCAGGATGACGTCCGCGTC
>CAYNCY010000586.1:0-2526 GCA_964395195.1 uncultured Steroidobacteraceae bacterium | reverse complement strand
TCGAACGCCGTCTCGAGGGAGCGGCGACCGACTCCGGTGTCGCGACACGCGGTTTCCAGGGCGCTGGCGCCGAGAGCGGCAAAGCCTTCGCCAGCCCAACCGGCTACCGGTGCCGATGCAGGTCGTGTCAGCCGAAATCGCGAACACGTTGGCATCCGGCGGCGGAAAAGCGTGTTGGCTGTCGCATCGTTGCGCGTGATGCCGGTTCAGACTTGCTCTGATCTGGAGGAGGCGCTCATGAACAGGCGGACTGCCGTGACTGGCATAATTCTCGGGGCCGTCGTCCTCCTGGCGTCGGCCGCCGCGGTGCCGTGGTTCAGTCCTTCACCCGTCGAACGTCACGCGACCGTGTCCGTGGAGTTTCTGGCTCAGCCCGCTGAGCCGCAACCCCCGCTCGAGGAAATCGTCACCACCGCGTCGCGCCTGCCGTCGCGTTGAGACCCAGTCCGCCGTCGCGGATCGCGGCGTAGCGGCGACGGCGCGTCGGCAGGGACGCCCCGCCAGAGATCGCGCGCGGCGCGCACAGTCGGTCGGCACCTGCATCCGGAGTGCCGGCTCCATGCGCCACAAGTTTATCTAGCTCTTCGAGTTCGCGCCCCGTCACCGAGAACGAGGTGCGAACGGCCGCCCTGCGTAGGCTCGCAAGGCGGGCGGCTATCGCGCGCCCGCAATCGCCAACGAGCGCGCATTCAAACTGGCGGTGAGGTGGGGTCGCAGCGAGCAGCGCGAGCTGGCGGCGGTCGCTCGAAATGCACGTGCTGTCGCCAAACCGAACCGAGGATGCCGCCGCGGCACGCGCCCGGTCTGCCGCGCGCTTTCGACCGTTGCGCCTTCCGAAGTCGAGCCCCAGTCGGCGCCCGGGGCGTCGCGCAATGTGGAGCCGGCGGATTCGGCGACAAATTGCAGAGCGCTGCCAAGTGATCGCGTGCGCCTGAGTCGGCCGTTCTCCGTCGCAAATACGGCGAGCGATTCCGCAAAACGTCAGAAGGCCGCCAGGTGGGAGCTCGGGCGCCTGCATCGGCGTCCACTCGTGTTTCTTCAGCACGGAACACTTGTCTCGACGTCACGCGGCGCCGGCCCTGAGCTCCGGGTCAACCACGACGAGTCAAATTAAGGAATGCTATCCTCGGATCGCGTGTCCGGCATCGCCGCTCCCGCCGCCGACCACCTCCGGAGTTTCCTCGACATGACCACCGTCCAATCCCGTTCCCTGCGCACGGCCATTGCCTGTCTCCTCGCCGGACTGGCGACTCACTTGCATGCCGAGACCCCCTCCAAGGCAGACGCCTCGGGCCAGCTCGAGGACATCGTCATCACGGCGACCAAGCGCGAATCGCGCCTGCAGGAAACCCCGATTAGCGTCACGGCCGTGACCGGCGAGGACATCCTGGAGCGGGGCCTCGCGGACTTTACCGCCCTCGCGATGACCGTCCCGGGCCTGTCGATGCGCTCGAGCGGCCCGGGCCAGACCGAATTCGAGATGCGCGGCATGACCTCCGCGGGCGGCAATTCATCCACCGTCGGGTTTTACCTCGACGACACGCCGTTGACTGCGCCCGCGTCCGCCCAGAACGGCAAGGTCGTGATCGACCCCAATCTATACGACCTCAACCACGTCGAAGTGCTGCGCGGTCCCCAGGGCACGCTGTACGGCGCGGGCTCCATGGGCGGTACGGTCAAGATCGTGCCCAACGCCCCGAACCCCGCCGCCCTCGACGCCTCGGCGCAGGCCACCTTCGGCGACACGAACGGCGGGGGCTTCAACCACGGCGAGAACGGCATGCTGAACCTGCCGCTCGGCTCGGACGCCGCCCTGCGCGTTGTCGCCTCCGAGTCCCACGACAGCGGCTGGATCGACCGGCGCGTCATCGCCGACGGGCAGTTCCCGGACCCGACCAATGGAGTCCGCGGCAACGTGCTCGCGGCGCCCGTGGCGATCGACCAGCGCAAGGCCAATGACACCGAGCTCAATTCGGTGCGCGCGAGCCTGCTGTGGAAGCCGACTGACCGGCTGACCGTGACGCCGACCTTCGTCTACCAGCGCATCTTCCAGAACGGCCTCAGCCTCATCGACAGCAACCCGGGCGTCAACGCGACGTTCCAGCCGTTCGACGAGCCGGAGCCCTTTTCGGACCAGTTCACCCTCGGCAGCCTCAATATCCAGTACCGATTCGACAGCTTCGACCTCGTGTCGACGTCTTCGTACTGGACGCGCGACGAGCACCTGCGCCAGGCCGGGTCGGAGGAGATCGCCATCGCCCTCGGTGCTTCGCCCTACATCGCGGACGGTGGATTCGGGCCGGTCACGCCGACCTCGTTCGAGGACGACAAGTCGAAGCAAGTCAGCGAGGAAATCCGCCTGACCTCGACCTCCGACAGCAACTTCAAGTGGCTGGTCGGCTGGTTCTACGCCGACTTCCGCTCCGACTGGGACCTCTTCCTGACGCAGCCCGGTGCGCTTGCCGCGACGGGCACGACGGATGCATTTACGTTCTACCAGCCGACGAAGATCATCCAGAACGCGTT
>CAYNCY010000585.1:0-2531 GCA_964395195.1 uncultured Steroidobacteraceae bacterium | reverse complement strand
GCCGAGGCGCCGGCCGCGGGGCGCACGGTCGCTGCCGGCGAGGCCTGTGCGGTCGTTGAGTCCGTCAAGGCCGCCTCCGACGTCTATAGCCCGCTCGCGGGCTCCGTCACGGCCGGCAACACGACGCTCGGCGATGCGCCGGAGAAGATCAATACCGATCCCTACGGCGAGGGCTGGCTCTTTTCGCTCATGCCCGCGAACAAGGCGGACGTCGATGCGCTGCTCGATGCCGCGGCGTACGCGAAGTTCGCGGCCGAGTCCGGCGAGTAACCGGTCGGCCACCAGGAGGACTGCATGGCTTTCATTCCGCACACCGACGATGACGTCCGCGCGATGCTCGCGACGATCGGCGTCAAGGACATCGAGGCGCTGTTCGACGAGATTCCGCCGCAGCTGCGCGCTGGCGAACTCGGTGGCATTCCGCCGGCCGCCTCCGAGATGGAGGTCGGGCGACTCATGAGCGAGCGCGCGCAGGCCGATGCCGGCGCGCTCAACTTCATCGGTGCCGGTGCCTACGAGCACCACATCCCGGCGGCCGTGTGGGCAATCACGACGCGCGGGGAGATCTACTCCGCGTACACGCCGTACCAGGCCGAGGCGAGCCAGGGCACGCTGCAGACCATCTACGAGTTCCAGACGATGATCGCGAGCCTGACCGGCATGGCGGTCTCCAACGCCTCGCTCTACGACGGCGCCTCGGCACTTGCCGAGGCGAGCCTGATGGCAGTGCGCGCCAACCGCGCGTCGAAGTCCGCCCGCATCCTGATGCCGCGCGCCGTGCACCCGACCTACCGCAAATGCGCCCGCGCGATCGCCGGCAACCAGAACCTCGTGTTCGAGGACGTGGCCTACGACCCGGCGAGCGGGCAGACGCCGGTCGCGGCACTCGGTGCGCGCACGGGCGAGGACATCACCGCGCTCGTGATCCAGCAGCCGAACTTCTTCGGCGTGCTCGAGGACGTCGATGCGCTCACCGACTGGGCGCACGCGCGGGGCGCGCTCGTGATCGCGGTCGTGAACCCGACCTCGCTCGCGATCCTGAAGCCGCCGGGCGAGTGGGGTAGCGCCGGCGTCGACATCGTCGTCGGCGAGGGCCAGCCGCTCGGCGTTCCGCTGTCCTCCGGCGGGCCCTACGTCGGTTTCATGACGACGCGCATGGAGCACGTCAGGCAGATGCCGGGGCGCATCGTCGGGCGCACGGTCGACCTCGACGGCCGGCCCGGGTACACGCTGACGCTACAGGCGCGCGAGCAGCACATCCGCCGCAGCAAGGCGACCTCGAACATCTGCACCAACCAGGGCCTGCTGATGACCGCGGCGACGATCTACCTCTCGATCATGGGACCGGAGGGACTTGCCCGGACCGCCTCGGCCTCGATGGCGCGCACCCAGGAACTCGTCGGTGCGCTCAAGACGGTGCCCGGCGTCGAGCTCGCCTTCACCGGCGCGCGCTTTCACGAGGCGCTCCTCAGGCTCGACCGCCCGGTCGCGCCGGTGCTCGAGGCGCTCGCGCGCCGGCGCATCGCCGGTGGCTTCGATGCCTCGGCGGACTTCCCGGAGCTCGGCCACGTGCTCCTGGTGTGCGCGACCGAGACGAAGACTTCCGCGGACATCGCGGCCTATGCGACCGCGCTTGCCGGGGCGCTTCGCGCCGCGCGCGCGGCCTGACGGGGGAACAGACGCATGAACACCCACACACGCCCGGCCGGCGCCGCCGAAGCGACCATCTTCGATCACTCGCATCGCGGCCGCAGCGCCTCGGCGCAGCTGCCGCCCGAGCTCCCGGCCGATGTGCCGGCGGCGCTCAGGCGCCACAAGCCGCCACTCCTGCCCGAAGTGTCGGAGCTGCAGGCGGTGCGCCACTTCACCCGCCTCTCGCAGATGAACTTTTCGATCGACACGCAGTTCTATCCGCTCGGCTCCTGCACGATGAAATACAACCCGCGCGGCTGCAACCAGTACGCGATGCTGCCGGGGTTCCTCGGGCGCCACCCGCTCGGGCACACCTCGCTCGGCCAGGGCTTCCTCGCGTGCATGTACGAGCTGCAGGAGATGCTGACCGAGGTCACCGGCATGCAGGCGGTTTCGCTGACGCCGATGGCGGGCGCGCAGGGCGAGTTCGCCGGGGTCGCTATGATCCGCGCCTATCACCGCGCGCGCGGCGACCTCGCACGCACCGAGATCATCGTGCCGGAGGCCGCGCACGGCACCAACCCCGCGACCGCGACGATGTGCGGCATGAAGGTCATCGAGATTCCCTGCAACGCGAGCGGCGACTGCGATCTCGAGGCGCTCAAGAAGGTGGTCGGCCCGGCGACCGCGGGGATCATGCTCACCAACCCCTCGACGCTCGGCGTCTTCGAACGCACGATCGCCGAGATCGCCGAGCTCGTGCACGACGCGGGCGGGCTCCTCTATTACGATGGCGCGAACCTGAACGCGATCCTCGGCAAGGTCCGCCCGGGCGACATGGGCTTCGACGTCATCCACATGAACCTGCACAAGACCTTCTCGACGCCGCACGGCGGCGG
>CAYNCY010000584.1:0-2533 GCA_964395195.1 uncultured Steroidobacteraceae bacterium | reverse complement strand
TCTCGGCGGCCTCATCATCAGCTACCTCGCGCTCAACCGGATCTCCGGCGGTGCGGGCGTCATCGCGGGCTTCCACGAGCTGACGCTGCGCTTCCCGACAAAGTTCGACATGATCCTTCCGCCGAGCAATCCGAACTACAAGGACCTGCCCGGACTCTCGGTGCTGCTCGGCGGCATGTGGGTGATGAACGTGTCCTACTGGGGCTTCAACCAGTACATCATCCAGCGCGCGCTCGGTGCGACCGACATCCGCGAGGCGCAGAAGGGCATCGTGCTTGCAGCGTTCCTGAAACTGCTGATGCCGGTCATCATCGTGCTTCCCGGTATCGCGGCGATCGCCCTTGCCCCGAACCTTGCGCGCCCCGACGAGGCTTATCCGCACCTGATGGCGATGCTGCCCTCGGGCGTGCTTGGGCTCGTGTTCGCGGCGCTGATCGCGGCAATCGTTGCCTCAATGGGCTCGAAGATCAATTCGATCGCGACGATCTTCACGATGGACGTGTACCGGCCGCTGCGACCCAACACCTCGCCGCAGCAACTCGTCCGGATCGGGCGCATCTCCGCCGCCGTCGCGCTAGTCGTCGCGGGCTTTGCCGCGCGGCCGCTCCTCGGCAGCTTCGATCAGGCGTTCCAGTTCATCCAGACCTTCACGGGATTTTTCACTCCCGGGATCTGCGTGATCTTCCTGCTTGGGATGTTCTGGGACCGCACCACGGCAACGGCCGCGCTCGTCGGTGCGATAGGGTCCTTTCTCCTCTCACTCGCGTTCTGGCTGTTCTTGCCGCAGTTCCCATTCATGGATCGTGTCGGCGTCGTGTTCCTGCTGTGTCTGGGTCTCGCGATCGTGATTTCCTTCGCGCAGAAGCCGCGCGAGACAGCGCTCAGGGTTCAGCTCAAGGGCATCGACTACTCGACCTCCAGCGGCTTCAACATTGCGGCCGCCCTTGTGACGGTGATTCTCGTGGTCCTCTACGTCACGTTCTGGTAGCCAATGAGCGCACGCATGTCGACGGCGATCGAGTACGAGGTGATCCGCGCCGGAACATCGCTCGGCGAGGGCATTACCTGGGACTCGCGCCGCGACGTGCTCTGGTGGACCGACATCCACGGGCGAGCGCTCCACCGTTATGCCTGGTCGAGCGGGGCACCCGAAGTGCTCACGGCTCCTGACCGGATCGGTTCCTTCGGGCTCGTCGCGGCCAGCGACCGCTTGATTGCCGCTTTCGCCGACGGGATCGCGTACTACGACCCGGTGACCCGCGACATCGAGTGGCTCGCGCGCCCGGCCGAGGTGGGCGCTGGGGTGCGCTTCAACGACGGGCGGATCGATCGCGCCGGTCGCTTCTGGGTCGGCACGATGAAGGAGAGCGAGCCCCGCAGCGCCGCCGGCTGTCTCTACTCCTTTGACGCCACGGCGGGGTTGCGCTGCCACGTGCGTGACATCCGGATTTCCAACAGCCTCTGCACCAGCCCCGACGGCGCGCAGCTCTACTTCGCCGATTCGATGGCACGAACGATCTGGGCGTACGACCTCATCGAGCCGACGGGAGAGCTTCGCAATCGCCGCGTCTTCGCGGAGACACCGAAGGGCATCGCGCCGGACGGAGCCACCGTAGATGCGGACGGTTGCCTCTGGAGTGCGCAGTGGGGCGGCAGTCGCGTCGTCCGCTACACGCCGGACGGCCAGGTCGATCGGATCGTCGAGGTCCCGACGAGCCAGCCGAGCTGCGTCTGCTTCGGTGGGCCCAACCTCGACGTCCTCTGCGTAACTTCCGCGCGGGTCGAACTTGACGCCGCGACGCTCGCGGCGGAACCGCACGCGGGTGATGTCTTTCTCTATCGGGTTGGCACGCAGGGGCTCCCGGAACCCGAGTACCGTCCATGAACTCACGCGCGCGCGGACAGAACCTCACCTACGGCATCGCGCACGATCTCGGTGTCGCCATCGTCACCGGCGTCTACTCCGAGAACAACCCGTTCCCGGTGGAAGCGGAGCTCTGCCGCCAGTACGGCGCGAGCCGCACGGTGCTGCGCGAGGCCGTGAAGATGCTGACGGCGAAGGGCCTGCTCGGCGCGCGCCCGCGGCGCGGCACGTGGGTGCAGCCCGAGGATCGCTGGAACCTGCTCGATCCCGACGTGCTCGGCTGGCTGCTGGAGCGGAAATTCTCGCCCGCGCTCCTGATCGAGTTCAGCGAAATCCGTCTCGCCGTGGAACCGGGCGCCGCCGCGCTCGCCGCCCGTGCGGCCGGCCCCGCCGAGAAGGCCGCCGTGCGCACCGCCATCGAGCGCATGCAGGCGGCCGAGCGCGGCGAGGATGACCCGCTCGACTCCGACATCGCCTTCCACGTCGCCGTGTTGCGCGCGAGCCGGAACCGCTTCTACGGGCAGTTGACCGGCCTCATCGCAACTGCGCTCCGCTTCAGCATCCGCACGACCAATCGCTACAAGGGCGTGCAGCTCGCGAGCGTAGCCGATCACAAGCGCGTTGCCGACGCCATCGATGGCGAGCTGCACGGCTTCGCGTCACGCGTCC
>CAYNCY010000583.1:0-2535 GCA_964395195.1 uncultured Steroidobacteraceae bacterium | reverse complement strand
CCGATCTATCATGGGCAACTGCCTCGGCATCGCGGCGGAGGCCGACTACCTGCGCACCGCGCGCGCGCTGTGCGACAAGTACGGCGTGGTGCTGCTGATCGACGAGGTCAAGACCGGCTTTCGCGTCGCCCGCGGCGGCGTGCAGGAGCTCTACGGCATCAAGGCGGACCTCTGCACCTTCGCCAAGGCCGTTGCCAACGGCTACCCGATCTCGGTGCTCGCCGGTCGCGAGGACATCATGCGCAAGCTCGGGCGCGGCGTCGCGCACGGTGGCACCTACACCGCGCATTCGGTGTCGCTCGCCGCCGCCGAGACGTGCCTCAGGATCCTCGATGAGACCGATGCGCTCGAGCGCATCGCGACGTACGGCACGCGCCTGCGCAAGGGCATGAGCGCGGTGCTCGCGGCGCGTGGCATCCCGCACAGCTTCGTCGGGCACCCGTCGATGAGCGGGCTTTATTTCGCGGCCGAGCCGCCGCGCAACTACCGCGCGTGGAAGTCGAGCGACTACGCGTTCTACGACGCCATGGCGCAGGTGCTGCACGACGAGGGCGTGCTGTGCGAGCCCGACTCGCGCGAGCCCTGGTTCATCTGCGCGGCGCACGACGAGGGCTGCCTCAACGACACGCTCAGAGGCTTCGAGATCGCGGTCGATGCGACGCTGCGCTCGCGCGTGGCGGACAAGGTGCCGGCCTGACCGGCCGGCGACGCGACTCCCATGGCGACAGCTTCAGGCCGCGACGGCGGGCGCTACGACGTGATCGTGGTGGGCGCGGGCCACAACGGCCTCGTCGCCGCGTGCTTCCTCGCGCGCAAGGGCCTCAAGGTCCACGTCCTCGAGCGCAACGACTACATCGGCGGCGCCGCGGTCAGCCGCAAGCTCTACGAGGACTTCACCTACTCGAACTGCTCGTACGTCTGCAGCCTGCTGCGCCCGGAGATCGTGCGTGCCCTGGAGCTGCCGAAGTACGGCCTGCAGGTAATCCCCTACGAGGGTGGTTGCACGATGATGCGCGACGGCGGCCACCTCGCGCTCTACGACAACCACGATGCGCTGCGGCGCGAGATCGCCCGCCACTCGCCGCGCGACGCCGAGGCCTACCACCGCTTCTCGACCGACGTGATGCGGCAGTGCAAGTTCATCAAGCCGCTGCTGCTGCGCGAACCCCCGGACCCGACCTCGTTCAAGCCGCGCGACCTCATGGAGCTCCTCTACCTCGGCCAGCGCCTCAACGGCATGGGCGAGGAGCGCATGTACGACACGCTGCGCTTCTGGACGATGAGCGCCGCCGACTTCCTCGATGAGTATTTCGAGAGCGAGATCGTCAAGGCGCACTTCGCCGGAAGCTCGATCATCGGCACCGCGCTCGGGCCGCGCTCGCCTGGCACCGCCTACGTGCTCCTCCACCACTACATGGGCGACATCGACGGTACCGTCGGCGCGTGGGGCTTCGCGCGCGGTGGCATGGGCGCGATCACCCAGACACTGACCCGCTCGCTCGAGGCCAGCGGCGGGAGCGTGCGGACCGGGGCCGGCGTCGCCGAGATCCTCGTCAAGAACGGCCGCACCTACGGCGTCGCGCTTGCGAGCGGCGAGGAGATCCGTGCGCCGGTCGTCGTCTCGAACATGGACGTGAAGCGCACGTTCCTCGAGTCGGTTGCGCCCGAGCACCTGCCGGAGGAGTTTCTCACGGCGGTGCGCCGCTTCAAGATCCGCGGCTCCTCGGGCAAGCTCAACATCGCGCTCGACGGCCTGCCGACCTTCCCGGCGATTCCGGCGGGCTCGCCGAGCATCCGCGGCGACCTGCATCTCACCGACACGATCGAGATGATGGAGCGCGCCTACGACGACTGGAAGGACGGCCGCTGGTCCGCGGCTCCCTACGTCGACATGCTGATCCCCTCGCAGATCGACCCGACGATGGCGCCCGACGGCAAGCACTACATGTCGGTGTTCGTGCAGTACTGCCCGTACGCGCTCGCCGACGGGCCGTGGACGGATGCCAAGCGCAAGGCCTTCGGCGACACCGTCATCGACGCGATCGCGCGCCAGAGCCCCGACTTCAAGAGCCTGATCCTGCACGCCGAGGTCCGCACCCCGTGGGACATCGAGAACGAGGTCGGTCTCACGGAGGGCAACATCTTCCAGGGCGAGCTGACGATGGACCAGCTCCTGTTCAACCGCCCGGTCCCGGGGTTCGCGCAGTACCGCACGCCGGTCGACGGGCTGTACCTGTCCGGGTCGAGCACGCACCCGGGCGGCGGCGTCATGGGCGCCCCAGGCGCGAATGCCGCGCGGCGCATCCTCACTGACATGGGGCGCGGACCGTGAGCGCCGTCGCCGCCTCCCGCCCCGTCGACTGCATCGTGATCGGTGCGGGACACAACGGACTCGTGTGCGCGACCTACCTCGCGCGCGCCGGTCGCTCGGTGCTCGTGCTCGAGGCCGCGGCGACAGTCGGCGGTGCCGCCACGACCCGCGAGTTCGCGCCGGGGCATCGGGTCTCGGCCGGCGCGCACCTCCTGCACCTGATG
>CAYNCY010000582.1:0-2548 GCA_964395195.1 uncultured Steroidobacteraceae bacterium | reverse complement strand
GATGCACCACGTGTGCGAACACGTGGATGGGCTCCGGGTGATCGACCAGGTGTGCGGCTTGGGCGCCGGCGCTCTTTAGATTCACCAAGCCCTCGAGCGGGACCGTCCAATCGGCGCTGTTGATGGTTTCGACGACGATCGGCCCGGGCGTGTCGATCAGGTTTTCCATGTCGGCAAGGCTGGAGGGCTTGCCCAGGGTCGCGGGGCCCACCGGGTGGTCGCTAAGACTGCAGGCCTGGCACGCCAGCAGAACGACGAGGACCAACAGCCATTTCGCATTTGTCATTGCCGAACTCTCCGTTCCAACGGTCATTCGAGCGCTTGCGAGTCGGTCCCGACGCCGTGGCGCACCCGCTCAGGCATTCGTCAAAACGATCTTACCTTCGACCGTCCCGCTCGCGAGGAGCTCCAGCGCGCGCCTCGCGTCCAGCAACGGGAACGTCCCTGCCACCAGCGGATCGAGCTTCTTGTCGGCGAGCAGCGCAAAGATCTTCGGTAAGTCCTGGTGTAGCGGCGCCGGGTCCTTTCGGTACCGGAGCGTGATGCCGTAGAAGCTGCCACGGCGTCCGCGCAATCGCGCGCCAACGAAGAGATTCAGGAACATCGCCATCGTGGCAAGCTTTCCCCTCACGGCCATGAATCCGTAGCCCACGACCAGACCACCGCGCGCCGCGGCACCGATGCAAAGGCCGATATTCCGGCCCCCGATCGCGTCGAAGACGTAGTCCACACCCCGGGGCTCAAGCGCGCGCACGAGGCGATCAAGAGGGCCCGCGCGATAGTCGATCGGCGTCGCGCCAAGCTTTTTCACGGTCGGGTGCTTGCCCAACGAGGCGGCCCCGTAGGTCTTGACGCCGGCCATCCGCAGGAGCCGCAGCGCCGCCGATCCGACACCGCCTGCCGCGCCCGTCACGAGCGCGGTCTGGCCGGCACGCACGTTCGCGACGCGATGGATCATCTGCCAGGCAGTCACGTAGTTGAGGATCACCGCCGCGGCGTCGACGTCGGAGACCGCATCGGGGATGGGCACGAAATGCTCCGCGCCACGCACGAGGAGCTCACCGAACCCTCCGTATACGGTGAGCGCCGCCACGCGTTGGCCGACCCTGAAGTCGGTTACGCCCTCGCCGATGGCATCGACAACTCCCGCGACCTCGTAGCCGGGGACGAGCGGGATTTTGGGGGCGACGGCGTAGCTGCCGGTGAGCATCGTGAGGTCGGTTGAACCCACGCCGGCCGCGCGGACGCGAACCCGCAGTTGCCCGGGTGCCGGCGCCTCGATCGACAGATCGACGCACTCCAGAACGTCGGGCCCTCCCGGCCTCGTGATCATCACCGCGCGGTAGGTGGCTGGCATTTCGAGCTCGCTGCGGGGGTGGTCGCCGGCGTCGGGACTTGATCGACGGATATTGCGGAGCAGAAGTCAGCCGGTCTCGGCACGCGCTTTCAGGGCCTCATTCATGGCGATGAACCCGGGCCGCGTTCCGCGTTCGAGTGTCGCCTTGGCGAGGCCGACCAGCAATCCGTTGAACTTCTCCCCCTGCACGAACCTGAGTCGACCGGGTGCAGCGGGGAACAATTGAAAGTAGTGTTCCCCGTCGAAGATACCGCGTACGAGGAAGTGCCCGAGCCACCGCAATTCAACTCCGGGGTTTGAGGCGAGTACCTTGGGCTGGAACGTCATCGCTTTGCCACCGACCGGCTGGATCGACACGCTGAGTTGGTTGCCCGCACGTGGGACTCCCTCTATTGAGCGGATAAACGGGTTCCAGGCCGCAAAGGCCGGGAAGTCGGTCAAAATCGACCACACCCGGTCCGCCGTGGCGGCAATCTCAATTTCGGTCTCGATTTCGTGCATGTCGTGCGCCCTTCTCCGCTCCACCGTGCGCTGATTCCCCGGCCCATGCAATCGGCGTCCGCACGGCAGCCGTGTGATTTGCACCCGCCGAAGGCACTCGACTGTTCGGTTCCGGACCGACCGGGCATGTCGACGTGAAGCAAGGGGGGTGCGACGCGGCGACAGGCTGCGATCGACCCTAGCCCGCCGGGTGCTATCGTGTCCCCTCGACGGGCAGCAAGTTCAGCTCGTATCGAACGAATCCAGCGGCACGGCGCGGTCGGAGCACGGCCCGATCGCGCATCGCCGCGCCGCGAGGCAGATATATGGCGATGGGCGACCGACCCGTGCCGACCAATCCTGACACGCCGCTGTCACTCTTTTCAGTCGTCCGGGCGGTCGCCCGGCATCGCGGGGTCCGTGCGGCCGTGGTCCTGTGGATCGGTGGGCTGGCCGCCGTCGTCTGGCTTGCGGACGGGGTTCTTCCATTCGACCGCCCGGCAGTCGCCGGCCTTCCGTTCGAAGTCCAGGTCGCCGCTCCGAGCTTCATCATGCTCGAAGTCTTCCTGTTGATGGTCGTGACGTTCCTGCTGACCCGCCGACGCCCCCTTCCCGACATGGCGGCGCGTGCGCCCGAACGTAAACTTGCGATGAGGGAGACGCTGCTAGTCCTCGGGTACGCGGCCGTGGGCCAGATCGGGGGCTGGCTGC
>CAYNCY010000581.1:0-2563 GCA_964395195.1 uncultured Steroidobacteraceae bacterium | reverse complement strand
CCCTCCGGCGCCTCGACCGGCAGCCGCGAGGCCGTTGAGCTTCGCGACGGCGATCCGAAGCGCTACCTCGGCAAGGGCGTGACCCGGGCAGTCGCGAACGTGAACGGCGAGTTGAAGCGCGCGGTCGTCGGCCTCGAAGTCGCCGACCAGCGCGCGCTCGATGCCCGGATGATCGCGCTCGATGGCACGGAGTCGAAGTCGCGCCTCGGCGCGAATGCGCTCCTCGCCGTCTCGCTCGCGAGCGCCCACGCCGCCGCCAAGGATGCGGGCCTGCCCCTCTACCGGCACCTCGCGGGCAGCCGCGACACGTTCACGCTGCCGGTGCCGATGATGAACATCATCAACGGCGGCGCGCACGCCAACAACAGCCTCGACATCCAGGAGTTCATGGTGCTCCCGGTCGGCGCGCCGAGTTTCGCGGAAGCCGTGCGCTGCGGCGCCGAGATCTTCCACGCGCTCAAGTCGCTGCTGAACGCGCAGGGGCTCTCGACGGCGGTCGGCGATGAGGGAGGCTTCGCACCGGACCTGCCCTCGAACGCCGCGGCGCTCGAGACGATCCTCGCCGCCATCGCCAAGGCCGGCTACGGCGCGGGCAAGGACGTGTGGCTCGGGCTCGATGTCGCGAGCACCGAGTTCTTCAAGGACGGGCGCTACGTGCTCGAGGCCGAGGGCACGAGCTACGACTCCGCTGGCTTTGCCGACTACCTCGCCAGGCTCGCCGCCGACTACCCGATCCTGACGATCGAGGACGGCATGGCGGAGGGCGACTGGGCCGGCTGGGCGATCCTGACCCAGAAACTCGGCAAACGGCACCAGCTCGTGGGCGATGACCTCTTCGTCACCAACACCAAGATCCTCGCCGAGGGGATCGCCAGGAAGATCGCGAACGCGATCCTGATCAAGCCGAACCAGATCGGGACGCTGACCGAGACGCTGGCGGCGATCGAGATGGCCGAGAAGGCGGGCTACGCGGCCGTGATCTCGCACCGCTCCGGCGAGACGGAGGATTCGACCATCGCCGACATCGCCGCCGCGACGACCGCGACGCAGATCAAGACGGGCTCGATGTCGCGCTCGGACCGCATCGCCAAGTACAACCAGCTCCTGCGGATCGAAGCGGAGCTCGGCTCCAAGGCACGCTACGCCGGCACGGGTGCATTCCCGGTCCCGGTCGGTGGCTGAGATGCGGTCGCCTCGGCGCGCAAGCGGTGCTATCCTCTTGAACCCATGAGAGTATTCGGCATCGCGCTCGTCCTCGTGCTCGCGGCCCTCCAGTACCGTCTCTGGGTCTCGGACGACGGCGTTGGCTCCGTCATCACACTCAAAGCGAGCGTCAAGGCGCAGACCGCCGAGAACGAGGCGCTCGTGCGCCGCAACGACGAGCTCGTCGCCGAGGTCAAGGATCTGAAGGAAGGACTCGCGGCGCTCGAGGAGCGTGCGCGCAACGACCTCGGCATGATCGGCCCCGGCGAATCCTTCTTCCAGGTGGTCGAGGGCGAGCCGCGCGGCTCGCTCGCACCGGCGCCGGGCCCAGAGCCGCTGCCGATCCAGCGCACCTCGCACTGACGCGCGGGCGCGCGTCCGGTTGGGGGCCCCGATGTACTGGCTGGTGATGCCCGCGGCAGGCAAGGGCGCGCGCATGGCTGGCGCGGGTCCGCCGAAGCAGTACCTCAACCTGGGCGCGCGCCGGGTCATCGAGCACGCGCTCGATCCGTTCCTCGCCGATCCCGCGTGCGCCGGCATCGTCGTCGCGCTCGCGGCGGGCGATGCGACCTTCGCGACGCTCGCGCTCGCAAGGGATCCCAGGGTCGTCGCCGTCGAGGGAGGCGCGACGCGCGCGGAGTCGGTGCGCGCCGGGCTCGAGCACATTGCGGCGCGCCTGCCGGGTTCGGATCCCTGGGTGCTCGTGCACGATGCGGCGCGCCCCTGCCTCCCGGCCGCTGACCTCGCGGCGCTCAAGGACGCCCTTGCGGGGGCGCCGGACGGCGCGCTGCTCGCCTTTCCCGTTGCCGACACGGTCAAGCGCGCCGATGGCGCGGGCCTCAGCGTCGCGACGGTGCCGCGCGAGACGCTCTGGCGTGCCGCCACCCCGCAGGCCTTCCGGCTGCAGGCACTTCGCGCCGCGCTCGGGAGGCTCCCCGGCGCGACCGACGAGGCGAGTGCGATCGAGGCCGCGGGCGGCAAGCCGAAGCTCGTTGCCGGGTCGCCCGCCAACCTCAAGATCACGACACCCGCCGACCTCGCGCTGGCCACGAAGCTTCTGGGGAGTGCGCCGATGAGTCGCCTGCGCGTCGGGACGGGGATCGACGTCCATGCCTTCGGCCCGGGCGAGGCCGTCTGGCTCGGTGGCATCCGCATTCCGCACGGCCGGGGCGTGCTTGCACACTCGGACGGCGATGTGCTCCTGCACGCGCTCTGCGATGCGCTCCTCGGAGGCGCGGGCCTTGGCGACATCGGCCAGCATTTTCCGGACTCCGATCCGCGCTTTCGCGGCATCGCGAGCACCGAGCTCCTGCGCACGACCCTCGAGCGAGTACGGGGCGACGGTTTCTCGGTGGTGAAT
>CAYNCY010000580.1:0-2564 GCA_964395195.1 uncultured Steroidobacteraceae bacterium | reverse complement strand
GCTGGAACGCGATTGACGGGCGCCACGCGCGCGGCGACCCGGCGCGCGAACGCGGCGCTCCTTGCCACCGAGCGGGCCTTCCTGCGCCAGGGCGGCCTGCCCGGCCGGCCCTACTACCAGAACGAGCTCTACTCGCCCGGGCGCCTCTGGGACACGGTGCCGTTCCCGGCGATCGGCGATGCCATCCTCGACGGCGATCTCGCCCGCGCGGCGGCCGAGGTGCCGCGCGCCGCGCACACGCTCGATGCGATCGCGGCGGCCATCGATGCGGCGGCGGACGCGGTCCGCGCACCGATCCCGCCCATCCCGCGCTAGCGCTCCAACCCCGCGAGCGCGCCGTCGACGGCGCGGCCCAGGCGCGCGACGATCTCGGCGAGGTCGCTCTCGCCCACGGTGAAGGGCGGCGCGACCAGCACGTGATCGCCGGCAACGCCGTCCGCCGTGCCGCCGCTCGGGTAGCAGATGAGCCCGTCGGCCATGGCCCGCTCCTTGATGCACGCGTGGAGCCTGAGCCCGGCCGCAAACGGTTGCCGCGACGCGCGATCGGCGACGAGCTCGATGGCCCAGAAGAGCCCGCGGCCGCGGATGTCGCCGACGTGCGGATGCGCGGCGAAGCGCGCACCGAGGAGCTCCCCGAGCCGGCCGCCCTGGCGCACGACGTTCGCGATCAGCCCTTCGCGCTCGATGACGTCCTGCACGGCGAGCGCCGCGGCGCAGCCGACGGCGTGCCCCATGTAGGTATGGCCGTGGTTGAAGAAGCCGCTGCCGCCGGCGACGGCCTCGTAGATCGCCTTCGAGACCAGCATCGCGCCGATCGGCTGGTAGCCGGCACCGAGTCCCTTGGCGAGCAGCAGGAGGTCCGGTGACACGCCTTCCTGCGTGCAGGCGTGCAGTGTCCCCGTGCGGCCCATGCCGCACATCACCTCGTCCAGGATCAGGAGCACGCCGTGCCGATCGCAGATCTCACGGATGCGCCGGAAGTAGCCGGGTACCGCGGCGACGGCCCCGAGCGTCGCGCCGACCACGGGCTCGGCGATGAAGGCCGCGACCGTTCCCTCGCCCGACGCGACGATCGCCGCCTCGAGCTCGTCCGCGACACGAAGGCCGTAGTCCGCCGCGGACTCATCCGCGCGCTGGCCACGGTAGGCGTAGCACGGCGCGATGTGCGCGGTGTCCATCAGGAGCGGCAGGTAGGTCTGCCGCCGCGCGCGGTGACCGCCGACGGCGAGCGCACCCAGGGTGTTGCCGTGGTAGCTCTGCCAGCGCGCAATGAACCGGGCTCGGCGCGGTTCCCCGCGCTCCACGTGAAACTGGCGCGCGAGCTTGAGCGCGGCCTCGGCCGCCTCCGAACCGCCCGTGACGAAGAACGCCCGCTCGAGACCCGGCGGCGCGTTCGCGATCAGGCGGTCGGCGAGGCGTTCCTGCGGCTCGTTGGTGAAGTAGCCGGTGTGCGCATAACCGAGTCGGTCGACCTGCGTGCGGATCGCCTCGCGCACGACGGGATGCCCGTGGCCCAGACAACTGACCGCCGCGCCACCCGAGGCGTCGAGGTAGCGATTGCCGTCGGCGTCGTAGAGATAGATCCCTTCACCGCGGACCGCAACCGGGAAGGCCGTGCGGGTGTCCCGGCCGAACACGTGGCTCATGCGCGAACCCGTCGCCGGCGCGGGCGCGCGGCGGCCGTGCCGCCAGGCGCCTTCAGTCGCTGCTCGAGCCCGAGAATCACGACGTCGACGAACATCTCGAAGCTCGAGTCGAGTGGCACCGCGACGCCGTTCGACCAGCGGACGATGAAGGCCCTGTTGGCCATCCGCCAGAGGTGCCGCGCGAGCACGGGATAGGCGATCACATCGAGCGTCGAGATGCGCTTGCGATGCGCCTCGGCCCACTTGGCCGGGTTCGTATCCGGCAGCGCCGCGAGCTCCTGCGTGATGAAGCCGACGAGCGCCGCGATCACGACGTTGTAGGCATCGACGAGCGCATCGTCGGCGAAGCCGGCCGCCTGCAGCACCGAAAGCACCCGCTCGATGAGTTCCGCGTCCATGCCGTCGTTGGAGCGCAGCTGCGCGCCGATCAGCGGGGCGATGTTCGGGTGGCGCTGCACGGCAGTCCGGTAGCGGCGAAAGAGCGCCCGCAGCCACTCGCGCCAGTCGGGCGTCGCGGGCGGCGGGGCGATGTCCCGGAGTGCGTAGGCAACGACCCTGCCCTCGAGCTCGCCACGCCCCTTCACGTACCAGTAGACCGCCGTCGGGTAGACGCCGAGTGCGCGCGCGACATCACGGAGGCTGAAGGCGGCGAGCCCGGCACGGTCGATCTGGGCGAGCGCCGCCGCCAGCACGCGCTCCTCGGTGAGGCCCGGGCCCTGTGCTGATGCGGAGCTGCGTTTGCGTTTGGCCACGGTCTCTCCGGCGACGGGCGCCGCGGTCGCGGAACTGGGGTTTCTTGTCTATTGTACAAGAAACGGCGCGCCGGGGATTTTCGCGGTGATCCGGGGGTCAGCGTGCCGATTGGCGATCGAACCGCGTCGCGGCCGGCGCGACACCGTGCGCGAGTGGGAGAACTGG
>CAYNCY010000579.1:0-2564 GCA_964395195.1 uncultured Steroidobacteraceae bacterium | reverse complement strand
CTGGTTTGATGGTTGCGTCCATGGGCTCGGCCTCCCCCGGTCGGCGTGGCAGCGGATCCGATGCGGCGCGCCCGCGGCGCTCCGCACGACGTCCGCATCGACCTGGCGTGGGATCAGGCGTCGCGCTGGCGACCGCCGAGCGTCGCCGCGAGGCTCGCGACGAACGCGCCGATCAGGAGCGACACGAAGAGCCACAGCATCGACTTCGCGGAAGCCCGGCGGGCAACCTCCGTGACGCTGCGCGCGCTCGCCTGTGCTTCCGTGGATGCCTGCTTGAAGCGCGCGAAGGTCGCGGCGACCCGGCCCTGGGCATCCTCGGCACTGAGGCCGCTTCGCGCCGCGACCAGCGACCCGAGATAGCTCGCGTCCTCGCTGGGGAGCGCCCCCGCGCGAAACGCGTTGGCGAAGATCCGCTCGACCTCCACGGTCGGCGGCGCACCGCGCCCATCGGACGGCGTGTCACCCATTCCGGTCGCGGCGGTACCTGGACGCAGCAGGCTGTCCGTGATGTAACGCTCGGCATCGCGTGCGAGATCGGTCCACGGCGCGGACGCCGCGACGGATGCGCCGGCGCGCGCCCGGGCACCCACGATGGTGTCGATCGTCGGGGTCAGCAGCGCAGCAGCGGCGAGCGTCGCGATCGCCCAGGCGAGGAAGCCGTGCGCGGTGTCGCGAAAGTGCACTTCATCGGCGTGCACGTCGGTCCAGCGCGTGCGCAGCCGCCCCGCGATGTAGCCACCGAGGCCCGATGCGAGGAGCTGCGCCAGGGTGATCCACGCGATCGCCCCGACGCCGAGCGCTGCCGCACTCGCGCCTTCGTTGACCCAGGGTGAAACGGACGACAGACCGAGCCCGACGCCCAGCATCAGCAGGAGAAGCGACAACGCCGCGGCAGCCGCGGCACCGGCGAGCACCGCCGTCCAGGCGACCGCGCTCGCGCCCACGGCTTTCACCTCGGCGTCGAGCGCGAGTGAATGCCGGGCAAGACCCTTGTCGTCGAATGTCGCAGTGCCCGATGCGCTCACGTGGTACTCCCTGAACCGACCTCCATGATCGGCCTTCCCGCCTTGCGCGCTGTAGGATCGGATGGGCAAGCGCCGTCAGACGGACGCCCTAGGCCATCCGCCGCTGACGCGCGCATCTTCGAGGACTCCACAAACGCAAAAGGGCGGCCTCGCGGCCGCCCTCGTCTCGGTTCCGGCGGATTCGTGACGGGGGTTTCCCGTCACGCGCCGCTGGCGCCGGGACTTACTCTGCGTCGGCCCGAACGATGATGTCGTTCTTGACGCGAATCACGCCGTCGGTGCCGCGCGCGATCTCGACCGCGCGGTCCGCCGCTTCCTGCGTCTTCGTCGTGCCGCTCAGCCACACCACGCCGTCCATGTCGGTGTCGACCTTGAGGTGCGTGAGGCTGCCGAGGTGATCGGCAGCGAGCTTCGTCTTGATGGCAGTGGTGATCGCCGAGTCCTTGATGAAGTGGCCGGGATGCGAGCGGTCCGAATCCGTGTCGGCAGCGAAGCCGACGACGGGGACGAGCAGCGCACCGGTAAGTACACAGGCAATGATCTGATTGGTCTTCATGGCGCCTCCTGAGGCATCGATAGTTGAATCAAACTGGCAACGCGGACAGCGCGCTGCCACGTCGGATGAGGTTCGGGCTACTCGCCCTTCTTGATCTCGTGCTTGGCATCGCCGTAGCCGGCGCGGATCTTGCCCGCAGCCTCCTCGACGCGACCCTTCTGCTCGAGCGACTTGTCGCCGACGACCTTGCCGGTGACCTTCTTGGCCTGGCCAGAAATTTCTTCCATTCGGCCCTTGACCTGATCCTTGTTCATGTCCCTTTCCTCGTTTAATTGGCGCAGTGGTGCGATACGAATGCTGGCACTTGCCTGTCCGCCCCGCCGTCGTCCGGCGCCAAGAGCGCCGGTAGTCTTGGGCCTACGCGTCCGGGGGAGCGACCCCCGGACGCGCGGCGGCCGTCAGTTCGGCCGGTGGGCCTCGCGCGGGGGCTCCGGCGCGCGCTGCTGCGCGTGCTGCATGGTCCGCTGTTCGGTCGCGTGCCGCTGCTGCAGCTGCTGCGTCTGCTGCTGGTGCTGCTGCTCTAGCGCCTGCGTGCGCTGCTGGCTCGCCTGCTCCTGGGTCGCGCGCGCGTGATCCTCTGTCTGCTTCTGCTGGAGTGCCTGGCGCTCGGTTTCGTGGCGCGCCTGCAGATCGGCCTGCTGGCGCTGGTTCGCCTGGTCACGCGTCGCATCGCCCGTCGTCCGCGCCGTGTAGGGCGTGGGCTTCGGCAGGTCGCCCACGTGCACCACCGGCGTCGGACGCGGTGCGAGTGCCGGGCGCGCGGTCTCGGACGGGCGAGTCGCCGCCGGCGCCGGCGCAGCCGCTCCGCGCGGGGGCGAGAAGTCGCGCGTCACGGGTGCGCCGCCAGGTGCGCCGGTGCGCGAGGCCGCGACGACGCCGCGACCCGCGAACTCGCCAGGCTTCGGCGTCGCGGCAATCGCGGGCTTGCCCCCGTTCACCGAGGCGAGAAGCGCACGGTTTGAGCCCGCAGTCTCGCGGTGCTG
>CAYNCY010000578.1:0-2567 GCA_964395195.1 uncultured Steroidobacteraceae bacterium | reverse complement strand
AGTGAGACGCAGTCTAGCAATGCCCCCTGCCGGGAGCGATCTCACGTCGCTCGGGGCCTGCATGCAGCTCCGGGCGGCAACGCAATGACCTCGGCTGACGGACACCCCGGCCCAGCGCTCTGCTGCAGCGCGCCACCGCCGACCTGGAGGAGCTGTGACGGTTAAGAAGCTCGACGCGCTCAATCATCTCATCGACTGCTGGCGCCGCCGCAGCGTCGAGGAGTTTCTCGACTGCTTTACGGAAGACCTCGAGTACTACTGGCACCTGGGCTCGCCGCCGCTGCGCGGCAAGGCCAAGATGCGCAAGTTCCTCACCAACTACGGTGGCGCCTACGACCAGCGCCGCTGGGAAATCCACAACTGGGCCGAGAACGGCGACGTGCTGCTCGTTGAGGGTGTCGAGGAGCTCTGGGACAACAAGTACCAGCGCCTCATCACGAACCTGTTCATGCAGGCCATCGAGTTTCGCGACGGCAAGGTGGCGAAGCTGCGCGACTACTACGAGCCGTCGAACATGAAGCCGCCCGCCGAGCAGGTGTCGGCATGAGCGGCCTCATCGAGGTACTGAACAAGCTTCAGGCCGCGAACGTCCGCCGCGACAAGGCGGCGATCCTCGCGCTCGTCACCGCGGACGTCGAGTACCACTTCCATGTCGGCACCCCGCCGCTCATCGGGTTCGAGGGCATCTCGAAGTTCCTCGACCGCTACTGGGGCATGGCCTCCGAGCTCGTGTGGCGGATCGATCACCACGCCGAGAACGGCGACAAGCTGCTGGTCGAGGGCTACGAGGAATTCGTCAACACCAAGACCGGCCAGAAGGTCGCGCACCCATACATGGGCATCTTCGAGATCCGCGACGGCAAGATCGCGAAGTGGCGCGACTACTTCGAGAAGGATCCGCCGGCACCGGCAGCGGCCGCTGCACCCGCGGCACGCTGAGGCGAGATGCAGGACGTCGCCCTCTTCGATGCGATCCGTACGCCCCGGACGAAGGGGAAGCCTGACGGCTCGCTCGCCGGCGTCGCCCCCTACGAACTCGTGTCCCAGCTCGTCAGTGCGCTGCGCACGCGGCACGGCGCCGCGCCCCTCGAGGCGATCGATCGCTTCGCGCTCGGCTCCGTAACCCAGGTCGGTCCGCAGGGCGGCCATCTCGCGCTGGTCGCGCGCCTCTACGCCGGCCTCCCCGATCGCGCCGTCGCGGTGACGCTCAACAACTACTGCGTGTCCGGCATGAGCGCGATTGCCTCCGCCGCGCGCGCGATCGCGCTCGGTGAGGAAAACCTCGCGCTCGCGGGCGGCGTCGAGAGCATGTCGCAGTCGCCGTTCGAGGGTGATCAGGCGCCGTTCTTCAAGGACCTCGCGCTTGCCGCGCGCCTGAAATACGTCTCGCCACCCATCGTCGCCGACTTCCTCGCGACCAAAGCGGGGATCGGACGCGAGGAGCTCGACGCCGTGACCGTCGAGTCGCACCGTCGCGCCGGGGTCGCCTGGCGCGAAGGGCACTACGATTCGAGCGTGATTCCGGTGACGAAGGCCGACGGCAGCCGCGTCGACCGTGATGAGCTCTTCCGTCCGACGCTCAGCGTCGGCGATCTCGCGCGCTTTGCGCCCGCTTTCGGCCCGCTCGGCGCGATGGGCCACGACGCTATCCTGGCGAACGCGGTGCCGGGCTTAGGCTCGATCAACCACGTGCACGCGATCCCGCACTGTCCGCCGATCGCGGACGGCGCCGCGCTCACCGTGCTCGGAAGCGCCGCGCGCGGCGCCGAGCTCGGACTCAAGGCCCGCGCCCAGCTGGTCGCGGTGCTCGAACTCGATGGCGATCCGCTCGAACCCTTCGGCGCAGGCTTCGCGGTGCTGGAGCGCATTCTCGCGCGGCAGGGCCTCGCGCTCGCGGACATGGGTGCAATCGAGTTCATGGAGGCTTTCGCCGCCGTGCCCGCCAAGTTCCTGCGCGACTACAAGGTCGATCGCGACCGGGTCAACGCGAGCGGCGGACACCTCGCGCTCGGCCACCCGATGGGAGCGTCCGGTGCGGTGCTCGTGACGACGCTGCTGGCGGAGATGGAACGGCGCGACGTCGAATGGGGGCTCGCGGTCGCGCACGCGGTCTCGGGTGTCGCGTGCGCCGTGCTGCTGAGGCGCACCTAGCCCGCTAGGTTCGAGTTTCGCCGAACGCCGGCAGACTCACGGCGGCGGCGTACTCGGCGACGAGCCGATCGACGATTGCCGCGACGGGCTCCGTCCTCACGACGGTATCGACACCCTGCCCGGCCGACCAGATGTCCTTCCACGCCTTGAACTGCTTCTGCGCGTTCTTCAAGTCCATGTGCGTCTTGCCGACGAGCGCGTCCGGGTCGAGTCCCGCCGCGACGATGCTCTCGCGCAGGTACCACGCCTCCGCGCCGCTGAACGCTTTCGTGAGTACCAGGTCCTCGAGCGAGGCGCGCGCGATCATTTCCCGGTACGTCGTGGACGCGAGGCTCTCCTCGGCGACGATGAAGGGCGTGCCTGCGTAGGCAAGGTCGGCGCCCAGGAGCTCCGCCGCGCGGATTGCCCGGCCGCTG
>CAYNCY010000577.1:0-2580 GCA_964395195.1 uncultured Steroidobacteraceae bacterium | reverse complement strand
GCGCCCGCATCGACGATCCGGGTCTGCCGGTCGATGAGACCTCGGTGCTGGTGCTGAAGGGCTGCGGACCGCGCGGTTATCCGGGCATGCCCGAGGTCGGCAACATGCCGCTGCCGCGTCGGCTGCTCGAGAAGGGCGTCACGGACATGCTCCGGATCTCGGATGCCCGGATGAGCGGCACCGCGTTCGGCGCGGTCGTGCTGCACGTGGCGCCCGAGGCCGAAGCCGGCGGTCCGCTCGCGGTCGTGGAGAACGGCGATGAGATCGTCTTTGACGGTCCCGCGCGTACGCTCGAGCTCTGCGTCTCGGCCGAGGAAATCGCGCGCCGGCTGGCCGCGTGGAAAAAGTCGCGCCCGGCGAGTCCGCACGTGCGCGGCTACGCGCGCCTCTACGTCGAGCACGTGATGCAGGCGACCGATGGCTGCGACTTCGACTTCCTCGCGGGCGGCAGCGGCAGCGTCGTGGAGCGAGAATCGCATTGATGCCGGCGCCGAGCTTCATCGCCGGTGACTGGGGCACGTCGAATCTCCGTCTTTTCCTCTGCGACGCGGACGGTCGCGTGCTCGCCGAAGTCGCCGGACCCGGCGCCGCCCAGGTGCGGGGCGGCTTCGAGGCGACCTTCGATTCGCTGACCGCCGCGTGGCGAGCGACGCACGGCGCCTTGCCCGCCGTGCTCGCGGGCATGGTCGGCTCGACGATCGGCTGGGTGCAGGTTCCCTACGTCGCGTGCCCGGTCCGCCCGGGAGAGATCGCCGCCGGCTGCGGGGCGCTTCGCGCGGGCGCGATCAACATCGTGCCCGGCCTCTCCTGCCAGAATCCGCTCGGCGCACCGGACGTGATGCGCGGCGAGGAAACCCAGATCCTCGGTGCGCTCCGCCTGAAGCCCGCACTTGGTTCCGGCCGGCATCTTCTGTGTCTCCCCGGCACCCACACAAAGTGGGTGCTCCTGGAAGACGGCGTCGTGTCGGGATTCCTGACGGCGCCGACCGGCGAGGTATTCGCGGTACTTCGCGATCACACTGTCCTCGTTCACGATCGCGCGCCGGCCGTGACACCCGCGAGCGCGGCGGCCTTCGCCCAGGGGCTCGCCGAATTCAATCGCCTGCCGGGCACGCAGCTCCTGCACCGGCTCTTCGAGTGCCGCAGTCGCCGGCTGAGCGGTGACCTCGCGGAGCCCGCCGCGGCGCCGTATCTCTCGGGCCTCCTGATCGCGAGCGACGTCGCAGGCGCGCTTGGCGCCTTCGATATCGGGTCGGCAGACCGCGGGGTCCAACTGATCGGCACGCCCGACCTCACCGCGCTCTACACAAGCGCGCTCGCCCTGCACGGGCGTACGTGCACGTCACTCGATGGCGCGGTCGCGGCGCTCGCCGGAATCGTGCAGGTCCGCCACCACCTCGTTTCCCGAGTGAGCGCGCATGCCAGCTGAGTCACCGTTCGACGCGCTGCCGCTGGTCGCGATCCTCCGTGGCCTCGAGCCCGCTCGCGCCCTCGACGTCGCGCGCATCGTCTGGGACTCCGGCATCCGGGTCGTCGAGGTTCCCCTTAATTCCCCCGACCCTTTTCGCAGCATTGAGATCCTCGCGGCCGACGGCGGTCCGCCGGGAAGCCTCATCGGCGCAGGCACGGTGCTTAGCGTCGCCGACGTCGAGCGCACCCACGCGGCTGGCGGTCGTCTAGCGGTAGCCCCCAACTGCGATCCGGCGGTCATTCGCGCCGCAATTGGGCTCGGCATGACGGCCATGCCTGGCGTTGCGACGGCGACCGAGACCCTGGCCGCCGTCGCCGCGGGTGCCACCCGGCTCAAGCTATTTCCGGCTGTCTCGCTCGGACCCAAGCACCTCTCGGCGCTGTCGGCGGTGCTGCCGGCGGGGGTTGGCGTCTACCCGGTCGGAGGGGTGGGCGCGGCCGATATATATGACTGGCTGGCGGCCGGGGCGGCCGGATTCGGCTTCGGATCGGACCTTTTCAAGCCCGGCTATACGTTTCAAGACATTGCAGAGCGCGCACGGTACCTTGTACAGGCCTACCGGGAGGCGCGACAGCGCCTAGCCGGACGCTAGACCGGGTCGGACAACCTAAGAACAGTCGACGGGGGGTATTCGTGACGCTTTCGACACTCGATATCTCGATCATCGCGTTGTACGCGGTGTCCATTTTCGTACTCGCCCAGTGGGTCTCGCGCGAGCGGGGCACTCACAAGAAGGACGCGCAGGACTACTTCCTCGCCGGCCGCTCGTTGCCCTGGTGGGCAATCGGGACGTCGCTGATTGCGGCGAACATCTCGGCCGAGCAGATCATCGGCATGTCGGGCTCGGGTTACGTCATCGGCCTCGGCATCGCCTCGTACGAGTGGATGGCGGCGCTGACGCTGATCATCGTCGGCAAGTACTTCCTGCCGATCTTCCTCAAGAACAGCATCTACACGATGCCCGAGTTCCTCGAGAAACGTTACAGCCCCACGGTCCGGACCGTGATGGCGATCTTCTGGCTCGGCGTCTACGTTTTCATCAACCTGACCGCGATCCTCTGGCTCGGCGCGACCGCCGTGCACACCGTCGCCGGTATCGAAGTGACGAC
>CAYNCY010000576.1:0-2584 GCA_964395195.1 uncultured Steroidobacteraceae bacterium | reverse complement strand
AAGATGACGCCGATCCGGTCTCTGAGCGTCGCTTCGTCCCACTCCTCGAGGTCGCGGCCCTCGAACAGGATCCGGCCCGCGGTCGGGTGGTAGAGCCGCGTCAGCAGCTTGATCAGCGTCGTCTTGCCGGAGCCGTTCTCGCCGACGAGCGCCAGGCTCTCGCCGGGCTTGAGTGCGAGTGTGATGTGCTCGAGCGCGGGCGTCTCGGCGCCGGGGTAGGCGAACGACACGTCCTCGAAGCGGATGCCGTCCTCG
Organism: uncultured Steroidobacteraceae bacterium; assembly: GCA_964395195.1. Lineage (GTDB taxonomy): Bacteria > Pseudomonadota > Gammaproteobacteria > Steroidobacterales > Steroidobacteraceae > CAIKZZ01. The sequence goes on along the minus strand of CAYNCY010000576.1, from coordinate 2,329 downwards.
GGCAGGGGTCCGCGGCGGACCTCGCCGCGGGGCGCCGGAACCGGCTGCTCCAGGTACTCGTAGAGGTTCGAGAGATAGAGGTTGTCCTCGTAGAGCCCGCCGATCGCCGAGAGGCCCGCCGACAGTGCGCTCTGCCCCTGCCGGAAGAGCGCGAGATACATGGTCATCTGCCCGAGCGTGATGACGCCGCGCGCCGCGGCGAGCGCGATCCAGCCGTAGGCGCCGTACAGGCAGAAGGTCGCAAGCAGCCCAAGCCCGAATCCCCACGCGTCGCGCTTCAACGTGAGCGCGCGATCCTCCGCGTACAGCTTCTCGTAAATCGCGCGGTAGCGGCCGAGCAGCAGCGGCCCGATGCCGAACAGCTTCACTTCCTTGGCGTGGTCCTCGCGCGCCAGCACCGTCTCGAGGTAGCTCTGCATCCGGGTCTCGGGCGAGCGCCAGCGGAACAGCCGGAATGCGTCGCCCGAGAACTTCGCCTCCGCGAAGAACGACGGCAGGCCCGCGAGCGCGAGGATCGCGACGGCACCGGGCGAGAACTGCACGAGGATCGCGCCGAAGCTCGCGAGCGAAACCGCGTTCTGCACGAGTCCGAACGTGCGCATCACCATCGACAGCGGCCGGCTCGACGCCTCGCGCCGCGCCCGCGCGAGCTTGTCGTAGAACTCCGAGTCCTCGAACTGCGCGAGATCGAGCGTCAGCGCCTTCTCGAGGATCATCACGTTGACGCGCTGGCCGAGCTGCGCCCTGAGGAGCGACTGGCAGGTGGCGAGGCCGCGCTGGGTGGCGGCGAGGGCGGCGACGATGAGCGCCTCGAGGCCGACGAAGACGAGCACGGGCCGGAATGCCGCGCTCCCGCTCGTCGGGTAGGCGCGCGCGGCGCCGATCACCGCATCGACGATGTGCGCACCGATCCACGCGACCCCGGCCGGCAGGACGCCCGCGAGGACGGTCAGCGCGCCGAGCGCGATGCAGAGCGGCCGGCTCGTCGTGTACGCCAGCTCAACCGCGTGCCGGCCGTAGTGAAAGATGTTGCCGAGCGGCGGCCGCGGCAGGGGCGAGGCGCCGCCGGCCGACGGGCGCGAGGAAAGGAAGATTCCCTTCAAATTCAAACAGCGACTCCGGGAGGACCGCGGCAGGGGTCGGCTCGATTATAGGGGCACCGCGGCTCCAGAATCGGCGGCGCCAACCGGGCCCGCCCGTGCTAGCGTTGGCCATCAGCGACACGGCGAGCGGAGGACGGCGATGGCGACCAACGCGACCGGGGCGGTACTGCCGCCGCCCGACGAGCGGCAGTGGGCAATGCTCACCCACATGAGTGCGATGCTGCTCTACTGCACGGCGATCGGCGGATTCGTCGTACCGCTGATCATCTGGCTGCTCAAGCGCGAGGCCATGCCCTTCGTCGACGATCAGGGGCGCGAGACGCTCAACTTCCAGATCACGATCATGCTGCTGCTTTGCGTCGCGTTTCCGCTCTGCCTGATCGTGATTGGCATCCCGATGGTCGCCGGGCTCCTGCTATTCCACTTCATCGCGACCATCATTGCCGCGATCAAATCGAGCGAGGGCGTCCTGTACCGCTACCCGCTCTGCTGGCGCGTGATCCGCTAGCGGGGGCCGTAGTAGTCCGGGTAGTCGGGGGTCAGTCCCTTGAAGCGCCGGTGAATCCACCAGTACTGGTCCGGCATCTGCCGGACCTGCGCCTCGATGCAGGCGTTGTACCTGAGCGTATCGGCGAGCGCATCGCCGCTCGGCCAGTCGGTGAAGGGCGGGTGCACGACCGCGCGCCAGCCGTTCGTGCCGGGCAGACGCTCTGACGAGAAATAGAGCACCGCCGCACCCGTCATGTCGGCGAGCCGCGAGGTGAACACGTTCGTCGCCGCCGGATGGCCGAAGAAGGGCACCATCATCGCGCCCTTGTTGCGGTAGCTCTGGTCGCTCGCGTACCAGACGACCTCGTTGCGCTTGAGCGCGCTGATCATCCCGCGGACGTCGTTGTGGCGGATCGCGGCGCGCGCCTGCCGGCTGAAGCTGCCGCCCGAGACGTGCGCGATCAGCTCGTTCTTGGTCGGCCGGTACAGCAGGTTGATCGGGTAGCGGTTGTTGAGGATGCGGGCGCCGATCTGGAGCGTCGTGAAGTGCGCGGTGAGGAGGATCGCGCCCTTGCCGCGGGCGAGCGCGGCGTCGAGGTGCTCGAGGCCATCGACCCGTGACAGCGCGTTGATCCGTTCATCGGTGCTCCACCAGGTCATCGCCGATTCGAGGACGCCGACGCCGAGGCTCGCGAAGTGCCGGTTGAGGAGCGCCGCGCGCTCAGGCGCCGGAAGCT
>CAYNCY010000575.1:0-2584 GCA_964395195.1 uncultured Steroidobacteraceae bacterium | reverse complement strand
ACCGAGCGTGGCGGTGTCGATCTCGCGGCCGAGGGCGCGCCGGCGATGCTCGGCGAGGCCGATGAGTTCCTCGTTGAGGCGCACGACCTCCCGGAGCGTCGCCGTCAGGCGCGGCAGTTCCGCCGCGGTCGGGCGCTCATCGAACACGCGCTCGATGATCGCGCGCCGCTCCGCCTCGAGATCGCCGGCACCCGCCCACTCGTCGCGCTCGAAGCCGCCACGCAGCTGGCGGGTGATCTCGAGCAGGCGCTCGAGGTCGGGGTTCGCCGGCTCGGCCGGAGCCTGCACCATCGCATTCATGGCGTGGCTCCCGTGCCGCCGATTCCGTCCCAGCCTTCCTTGATCGTGCGGATGAGCCGCACGACCTCATCGAACCCGGCCGCGTCGTTCTTGGCGTTGGCCTTCACGAGCCGGACGGTGCTGTATTCGTACAGCGCATCGAGGTTCTTGGCGATCTCCCCGCCCGCCTCGAGGTTGAGGCTGTCCTTGAGCGCGCCGATGACGGCGATCGCCTTCGAGATCTGCTCACCCTTGCGCGCGGTCTCGTTGCGCTCGAGGTGCCCGCGGGCGGCTGCGATGCGCTGCAGGATGTTGTCGAGCATGAGCTGCACGAGGCGGAAGGGGTCGGCGGCCGCGACCGACGCGTGCGCCCGGACCGACTGGTAGTTCTTCAATGCCTGCTGTGCGGCAACACTCATGGGTTCTCAACTCCGTCGCGACTGAAATTACAGGGTCGTATTGGCCTTGCCAGGATAGTAGACCGCATCGAGCTGCGACTGCAGCGAGGTGCCCGTGCTCTTCAACTGCTGCACCAGCACGTCCATCGCGTTGTACTGCGCGAGCAGCGTCGACTGCACGCTCGCGAGGTGCTGGTTGAGCGCGGTCGTCTGGTCGGCAATGTTCGACAGGTTCGCCTGCAGCGCGGTGTTCTGCGTCGGCAGGATGCCACCGGCCTGGGTGTAGGTATTGAGGATCGAGGAAAGATGGGTCGCAATGCCGCCGGTGCCCGAGAAGAGCTGGGCCACCGCCGCGAAATTGTTGGTGAACGAGGCGTTCAGCATCGCCGAGTTCGCCGACAGCGTGCCGTCGGCGTTGGCGACGATGCCAAGGCCCGCGAGCGTGTTGAAGGTGCTGCCGCTCGGCAGCTTGACGCTCGCATCGATCGACTCGTTGAGCTGGTTCCGGAAGGTGCTGAGCAGCGCATCGCCGAGTAGCGGACCCGCCGAACCGGTCGTCGCGTCGTAGCTCGAGAGCGAAGAGACCGTCTGCACCAGCGTGTTGTAGCTCGAGATGAAGGTCGAGACCGCCTGCTGCGCGCCCGACTGGTCGGAGGACACGTTCAGCTTCGTGGTCACGCCGGTCGCGGTCGTCGCGGTGAGGTTGAGGGTCACGCCGGTCAGGAGGCCGGTAACGACGTTGCTCGCGCTGTTGAAGGTGTTGCCGTCGAGCGTCACGATGGCGTCGCTCGCCTGCTGCTGTTTCGCCAGCTGTGTCGTGCTCGTGCTGTTCGGGTCGTACGCGAGCTTGGCGAGGCCACCGTCGCCACCCGTCTGGCTGACCGAGAGTGCATTGGCGGCGCCGGTCGTGGAGCTCGAGAGCACCACGTGGCTGCCATCGTTACCGGTCAGTATCGAGGCCGAGACCCCCGTGCTCGCGGCCGCGGCGTTGATCGCGCCGACGATGCCCGAGACCGTGTTGTTGGTCGAGTTGATGACGACATTGAAGGACTTCGCGCCGACGTTCACGGTCAGCGTGCCGGTGCCGACCACCGACGTCGAGCCGCCGAGCGCGGATGACTCGAGCTTGGCACCGGTCGCGAGCTGCGTGACGCCGAGGTCATAGGTTCCCGCTGCGGCGCTTGCGTCGGTGGTTGCGCTCGCAATCGTGTTGTCGGCGACGCTCGCGAGCGTGCCCTCGAACTGCTGCGGCGTCGAGAGCGCGGCAAGCGCGGCCTGGACGCCCGAGATCGCCGCGGCCAGCTGGCCGTAGGCGGAAATCTTCGTCTGGATCGTGGTCTGCTGGGCACTCAGCAGCTTCTGCTGCCCCTGGCCCTCGGCCGCGACCAGCTGCTGGACGATGCTGTTGATGTCGAGACCGGAACCGAGTCCGGTCGAGGTAATGGTGCCCTGGGCACCCAGGTCCGTAAGGGCGGTCTGCCCGATGTTGGACGTGGAATTCGTGGTCGACGGCGTGCTGGAGACGATGCTGCTCATGACTTTCCTTTCCTCACCCGTCTACTAGCAATATCCGTACCACATCACCCGCCGCGGTCACCGCCGCATCAGGCGGTCTCGTCGATGAACAGCCCCGGCAGCAGGATCCCGGCTTCCTGCAGGCTGTTCGCCGTCTGCAGCACCTGCGCCGACGGAATCTGCCGGATCACCTCGCCCGTGGCCGGGTTAACGATGGTCACGGACTCTTTGCCGCTGTGCGGATCGTACTGAAACAGCATCTGCCGCTGGCTGTCGCGCAGGAAGCGGTTGACGCCCGCGACCGCCGCGGTCAACTGAACGACGTCAGGCTGCGCCGCCGCCGCCTGGGCCGGCAGCGAATCGCCGCCCGCCGGCTGACGGTTGCCGCCAGA
>CAYNCY010000574.1:0-2592 GCA_964395195.1 uncultured Steroidobacteraceae bacterium | reverse complement strand
TCTCCCGTCGCCGCCACCGCCTGGTGATACGAGGTGTGGATGCGGCCCGTGCGCGCGTTGACCTCATCCGGCAGCGAGTCGGTGTACGTGCCCTTCAGCTTCGCGAGCGTGCGGAAGTCGAGGATGATCCTCGGCAGCGCGTGGCTGCTCGCGAGTTCCTCGAGCACGTCCTCGGCGGTCGAGGGCTGCCCGGTCGGCGTGCGCCTGACCACCGGAATCGCCAGCTTCTCGAACAGGATCTGCTGCAGCTGCTTCGGCGACTCGAGGTTGAAGGGACCGCCCGCGGCCTCGTGCGCGAGCTTCTCGAGCTCGCCGAGGCGGCGCGCGAACTCGAGGCTGAGTGCGCGCAGGAACTCCCGGTCGACGAGCACGCCGCGGCGTTCCATCCGCTGCAGCACCGGCTGCAGGGGCTGCTCGAGCGTGTCGTAGAGCGCGCGGAGCTTCGGCACCTCCTCGAGCTTCGCGCGCAGCACCCGGTGGAGCCGCAGCGTCACGTCCGCGTCCTCGGCCGAGTACTCGGAGGCAGTGTCGACCGGTACCTGGTTGAACGTCAGCTGCTTCGCGCCCTTGCCCGCGACGTCCTTGAAATGGATCGTCTGGATGCCGAGGTAGTGGCTGGCGACGGAGTCCATGTCATGGCGCGTCGCGACGCTGTTGAGCACGTACGACTCGAGCATCGAGTCGAAGCGCACGCCCCTGAGCGCGATGCCGTGGTTCTCGAGGATGTGCGCATCGAACTTGGCGTGGTGACCGAGCTTCGCGCGCGTCGCGTCCTCGAGGAGCGGCTTCAGCCGCGCGAGCACCTCGGCGCGCGGCAGCTGGTCGGGCGCGCCCGCGTAATCGTGGGCGAGCGGCACGTAGGCCGCTACGCCGGGCGCGGTCGCAAATGAGACGCCGACGATCTCGGCCACCATGTAGTCGAGGCCCGTCGTCTCGGTGTCGAATGCGAAGAGCTCGGCGGCTGCGAGGCGCGCGAGCCACGCCTCGAGCGCCTCCGTCGTGACGATCGTGTCGTAGTGCCGCGGCGTGTCATCGCGCGCTGCGGGTGTCGTCGGCGCGTCCGCGGGTGCGGCGCCCGTCGCCGCGGCACTCGGGTCGTCCGCCACCCGAGCGGCGGGCGAAGCGCCGGACGGCGCGCCGCCGTCGAGCGCGCGAAGCAACGAGTGCAGCTCGAGGCGCCGATAGAGTTCCCGCAGGCGCGCCACATCGGGCGCGCGCGGGGTCAGCGCCTCGGGCGTGACCGGGAGCGCGAGGTTGGTGTCGATCGTGGCGAGCTTCTTCGAGAGTTCGAGCTGCGGGAGGTTCTCGCGCAGGCTTTCGCCGACCTTGCCCTCGATCTCGGCCGCGTGCGCGACGATGCCATCGAGCGTCTGGTAAGCCGCGAGCCATTTCGCGGCGGTCTTCGGTCCCACCTTCGGCACGCCCGGGATGTTGTCGGAAGTGTCGCCGACGAGCGCGAGGTAGTCGACGATCTGTTCCGGGTGGACGTCGAACTTGACCTTGACGCCCGCGCGGTCGAGCGTCGATCCCGTCATCGTGTTGACGAGCGTGACCTGGCCGTCGACCAGCTGCGCCATGTCCTTGTCGCCGGTCGAGATGACGACCTGCATGCCGGCCTTCGCGCCCTGGCGCGCGAGCGTGCCGATCACGTCGTCCGCCTCGACCCCGCTGATCCGAAGGAGCGGGAGTCCAAGCGCCTCGACCGCTTCGAGGAGCGGCTCGATCTGCGCGCGCAGGTCGTCGGGCATTGGCGGCCGCTGCGCCTTGTACGCCTCGAAGAGATCGTCGCGGAACGTGCGCCCCGGCGCATCGAAGACGACCGCGAGGTGGCTCGGCTTCGTCTCCTTCAGCGACTTCTGCAGCATGCTGATGACGCCGAGCACCGCGCCAGTCGGTTCGCCCTTCGAGTTGCTGAACGGCGGCAGCGCATGGAACGCCCGGTACAGGTACGAGGAGCCGTCGACGAGATAGAGGCGCATCGCGTCGGCCATGTCAGCCGCGCGGCGTCGCTGCGGGAGAGTCGCTCGAATCCTTGGGCAGTGCGCCACCCGGGCCCGGGGTCCCGGGCGCCGCCGGAGCAGGCGCCGAGGGAACCGGCGCCGCGGGAACTGGCGCAGGCGTCGCCGCCGGCGCGGCGCCGCTCGCGTCCGCGGCGACGGGAGTCTTCGGGTGCTTGTTCGGGTGCACGAGCGGCCCCTTCTGGCCGCAACCGACGGCGAGTGCGAGCGCAAGCAGGGTCAAGGGAAGCAGTGCGCGCACGCGAAGGGCCCTCGGGACGTTCAGGCGAGTATAGCGGCGGCGCCCGCGCTCATCCGATCGAGAGGATGGCGAGCGTCAGTATCGAGTGGCAGACGAGCGCCCCCTCGGGGTCGCGGATGTCGATCTGCCAGACGTGGCTGCGGCCGCCGCGGTGCAGCGGCCTCGCGGTTCCCGTCACGAGGCCATCGCGCACGCCGCGCACGTGGTTCGCGGTGATCGACTGCCCGACGCAGCGGAACTTCGCACGGTCGATCGAGAGCTGCCCGCCGATGCTGCCGAGCGACTCGGCGAGCGCGACCGAGGCGCCGCCGTGCAGGAGGCCGTACGGCTGGT
>CAYNCY010000573.1:0-2596 GCA_964395195.1 uncultured Steroidobacteraceae bacterium | reverse complement strand
GAGCCAGTCGACGACCTTGCCCTTGACCTGGCCGAGCGCGGCCTGCTGCAGCGCCTCGAGCGAGACCTGCTGGCCGCGGATCCGGGTGAGTTCGGTGCGGGCGGCGTCGACCTCGCCCTGGAGCTTGCGCTCCGACTCGCGGGTGGCATTCAGGTCATCGAGGAGCGAGCGAAGCTCGCCGCTCGCCGCTTCGTGATCGGTGAGCGCCTTGGCTTCGCGCTCGGTGAGCGTGTCGATTGCGCTCGAGGCATCCGCCGCCGAGAGCGTGTCGCGCTCGAGGTGCACGCGCTCGCGCTGGGCGAGGCTGCGGGAGAGGCGCCCTTCGAGCTGCTCGATGCGGGCACGCTCGACCATGGCCTGCTGGGCGGAGGCGTTGCCCTCGCGGGTGAAGGCCTCCCACGCTTCCTGCCAGGCGCGCATCGCGGACTCACCGGCATTGAGCTCGGCCGTCGCCTCGGCCGCGCGCGCACGCGCGCTTGCATGCCCGGGCTCGAGCGCGGCGAGCGCGACGCTGTGCGACTCGAGGTCCTGGGTGTCGCGCTCGTGCAGGCTCATCGCATCGCGGTGGCTCGCCTCGGCATCCTCGAGATCCGTGCGCTGACGCGTGCGCAGCGCGCGGGCATGCTCGATCGCCTGCTCGCCGCGCGCGGCATCGGCGCCGAGCTGGTAATAGCGGTTCTGCACAGCGCTCAGGCGCTCGTTCTCCTGGGTCTGGCGCGCGCGGCCCTTCTCGATCGCGGCCTCGGCGGCGCGAAGGTCGGCGAGGGCCGCCTGCAGCGCGATCTCGCGCTCGCTCGCGTGCGTGGCGCGGGACGAGGACTCCTCGTCGAGCTCGCGCAGCTTGAGTGCCAGCAGTTCGGCGTGGAGCTTGCGCTCCTCGTCCTTCAGCGCCTGGTAGCGGCGCGCCGTGACCTGCTGGCGGTGCAGGTGGCGGATCTGCTTGTCGAGCTCCTCGCGGATGTCGTTGAGGCGGTCGAGGTTCTCGCGCGTGTGCGCAATGCGGTTCTCCGTCTCGCGGCGCCGCTCCTTGTACTTCGAGATGCCCGCGGCTTCCTCGAGGAAGGCACGAAGATCATCGGGCTTCGCCTCGATGAGGCGCGAGATCATGCCCTGCTCGATGATCGCGTAGCTGCGGCTGCCGAGACCCGTGCCGAGAAAGAGCTGCGTGATGTCCTTGCGCCGGCACTTCGAGCCGTTGATGAAGTAGGTCGACTGGCCGTCGCGCGAAACCTGGCGCTTGAGCGAGACCTCGGCATAGGCGGCGTAGGGACCTGCGAGCGTGCCGTCGGCGTTGTCGAACACGAGTTCGACCGAGGCGGTGCCGACGGGCTTGCGGCCGCCGGAGCCATTGAAGATGACATCGGTCATGTCGTTGCCGCGCAGGTGCTTCGCGGAAATCTCGCCCATGACCCAGCGCACGGCGTCGATGACGTTCGATTTGCCGCAGCCGTTGGGGCCCACGACACCCGTCAGGTTGGTCGGTAAGTGGACCGTGGTCGGGTCGACGAACGATTTGAATCCGGCGAGCTTGAGCTTCGATAGACGCATGTGCGGGCCTGGTCCAGGTGGCGGTTTCGGGGCGTGCCGGAAGCGCCCCGGCCCGCGCAAATGCCGCGTAGTTCGCGATTGGCGGCTAGTGTAGAGTACGCGGCCCTCGAAGACGACCCGCTTGACAGGCGCTCTCAATGCCTTCCGCGACGCACACAGGTCCGCAGTCGAACGTCGACACATTCCCGAATCCAAACCCGGAGCGCGACTACACGATCCGGATCCGGATGCCGGAGTTTACGTGTCTGTGCCCGAAGACAGGACAGCCGGACTTCGCGGAGCTGTCGCTCGAGTACGTGCCGAATCAACGTTGCGTCGAGCTTAAGGCGCTAAAGCTTTATATCTGGTCGTTTCGTGACCGCGGTGCGTTCCACGAAGCGGTCACGAACGAGATACTCGGGACGCTGGTCGAGGCGACCGCGCCCCGCTTCATGCGCCTGACGGGAACGTTTAACGTCCGGGGTGGCCTCTATACGTCCGTGGTCGCGGAGTTTCGGGCACCGGACTGGCAGCCGCCGGCGCCGGTCGTCCTGCCCTGAGGGCGAGGCGACCGGAGCCCGGAAAAACCCGGCAAAGACGGTCCTAATTCGGGGCCGCCGGCGCTGGTCCACTGGGGTGGGAAGGTTATAATTGTCCGCTTAACCTGGGACACGGAGTTCGAGATGGTTGCGAAGAAGCCCGCCAAGGCGAAGAAGCCCGCCGCCAAGAAGGTCGAGGCGAAGAAGCCTCTGTCGGCGAAGGCCAAGCCCGCGAGCGCGAAGGCGCCCGTGAAGGCGAAGCCCGCGGCGCCCGCGCCGAAGGCAAAGGCCGTCGCCACGAAGCCGGTGCCCGCGAAGCCGGCGGCGAAAGTCGCCCCGCCCGTGAAGCCCGCCGTCGCCGTGCCCGCGCCGAAGGGTGGCGTCGCACCGAAGCCGGCCACGAAGCCCGTGCTTCCGGCCAAGTCACCCGTCGTCGCCCAGCTTCCGCTCTTGTGTTTTTTCCTGCCTTTCTATTCTTTGAATATTTTTTTTTTTTTTCTGTCGTGGCGTTTTCTCTGCGCGGCGGACGG
>CAYNCY010000572.1:0-2617 GCA_964395195.1 uncultured Steroidobacteraceae bacterium | reverse complement strand
GGGCCGAGCTCGGCACCGCCCGCAAAGGCGAGGGCGTTATCGGCGGCATAGCTGATGACCCCGCCGTGAACGAAGCCGTTCTGCTGCTTGACCCGAGCGGTGATCGGGACATGCACTTCGGCCCCGGACGCTGAGTAGGCAACCAGCTCGGCTTCGAGCAGAGCGCTGAAGGGCTGGGACGCGAGGACCTGTCGTCCTCTCGCGAGCGCGTCGGTCATGGTCGAACCCTCGGCAGGCGGCGCTCGATATTAGGTCAACGCGCCGCGGTCGCAAACCTCGCGTGCCCTGGGTAGCGGGTGGACTCCGGGTCAGGAGGTCCCGACGCGCGGTGCGGTCCGGCACGCCGCCGCCTGCCACAGTGGGACGCCCTGCAACGCGCCGGGCACCCCGCGTTCGTGGAGTTGAAAGGAGACTCGCGTGACTCGATCCGTTCAGGCTCACTACTCGGACCTGCTCGGGGCCGTCTACGCATGGATGACTGGCGGCGCCGAAACGGCCATCGCACGCGGCGCAGCCGAGCTCAGTGCGCTCGGGTTGCTTCCACCGCCGAACGGTCTTGCCGTCGATCTCGGGGCGGGAATCGGCATGCATGCACTCCCGCTCGCGCGGCGAGGTATCTCGGTCATCGCGATCGACTCGAGCGCCCTGTTACTCGACGAGCTCTCCGCGCAGGCTGGATCCTCTGGAATCACGACGATCGTGGACGACCTCGCGGGGTTTCGCAGGCACTTGGCGAAACCTCCCGGACTCATCCTCTGCATGGGCGACACGCTGACGCACCTGCCGAGCCATGCGGCCGTGGAAACCCTACTCGCGGAGATCGCAACTGCGTTGGCGCCGTGCGGTGTCTTCGTCTGCACGTTTCGCAACTACACGCGCGAGCTTGCGGACGAAGCGCGTTTCATCCTCGTTCGAAGCGACCTCGACCGAATCCTGACCTGCTTCCTCGAATACGGTCCCGACACTGTCACGGTGCACGACGTGCTGCACGAGCGTGCGGCGGACGGCTGGCGGATGCGCATCGGCAGCTACCTAACTCCGCCTTGCTCCGGAATCGGTTCGCGAGATCCTCGAGCGTCACGGTTGTTCGGTGGTTGAGGACACGGGCCCCGGCGGCATGGTGCGGCTCCGTGCCACGCGCACGGCAGCCCCTTGAATAGGGGCGGATTTGACGGGTTCAGGGCTTGGCAGCGACCGCCGGACCGTGACGCCCGCCGCATCGCAAACAAGGCAGCGCCACACTGAGACGTGGTGCACGGCCCAAATGCGGCGGTCCGCCGATGCTGGTGCCCGGCATTGAGTGCAGTTCGGGAGGGCCTTCGACGTGTCTACGATTGCCAAAGCCTGCGCGGCTTCGCTTGGAATCCTGATCGCGACGACTGCCCTCGCAACGGACAGCGGCGCGAAGCAGGCTCGGCCCCCGAGTTCCTACGCGCCGCGACCGGCGGGTGGCTCCCACGTGTACGGAGCGCCAATCGAGCCCCCGGTCGTCGGCCAGTCGACGGCACGCCGGAATTACGCCCACAAGAAGTCTTCGGCGGCGTCCGCCAACACCCGCGCGCGCTCCCCCGCCAAGGCACACAGCAAACCGAAGGTCGCGCGCCACTCGGCGAACGAGTAGCGCGACCGCCGCGACCTCGCCGGTGCGGCCACCTCGCGGCGCGCGCATTCGCCGGCAAGGGGGCGACATCCACCGGCCATCTCGGTACGGGGCTCGGCGGCGAATCATCCGGGCACGCCGACCGTGAGCCGTTGCACTTTCTTTTACTGCAGCGCGCCGATACCCAACAGCAGGGGGCTCGGGGTTACCTGCAGCTGGCCTGCCGGAATCACGCACCGTACGTTTGAGCCTCTCGCCCGCGGGCTCGGCCGACCGGGCGTTGACGTCCATGGCCGGAAAGGAGCGATGATTTGCACGCAAGGCGCCGCCCGGCGATACCATTCAAGGGGGGGTGCAGCCAGAAAATGTTCGGGGGATTGATGCCCCAGGACGGGCGGCTGTCAGGCTTTACGCGTCAAACGTTGGAGCCGGCCCGCGACAACGCCGCAGGCGGCGGTACCCGACCGGCCAACTGGGGACTCATTACCAAGACACTCCGTTCGCTTCCGGTTGGTCACTGGCGGGATCGACGTCTTGCTCGCGAGGGGATACGGCACATCGAGTGCACCAGGGGGGGTTGCCATGATGAAGTTACTGGGCCGCACGTGCGGTCGCTCTGCTCTGTGCCTGGCATCTGTATTTTTGTGCTTGGCGGCGGTGTCGGCCATCGCCGAGGAGCCAACGCCGGCGCCCGCGGCGGCGACCGCGGCCAGTGAGTCCCCACCCGCCGCGGCTGAAAGTGGCTCCGCGCCCGTGGCGACCGCGGAGTCTCCTTCTGCGGCCGCGACCGTGGCCGACCCCGCCGTCGCGCCCGCAAGTCCGCACAAGGTGCTCTTGCTGCCGCTGACCTTCACGGTCTACCAGAGCGGCGTCGGAAGTTTCGAGGCAGTCCCGGATTGGACGGAGGCAGCTCGCAAGAATCTCTCCGAATCAGCGCGCTCCGTCGTGAATTCGGCGGGCGGATTCGAGCTTGAACCGATGCCTGAGCTACCGCCCGACGAGTCCCGGAAGTTGCGG
>CAYNCY010000571.1:0-2627 GCA_964395195.1 uncultured Steroidobacteraceae bacterium | reverse complement strand
TCGCATTATGCCCGCGATCGTACGGGTCGATGCCGCCGTCGAGTGTCGTCGTCGCGTGACAACGACCGCTAGCCGCAAGAATTGCACCCGCCGAGAGCGGGCACGTTTGTAACCTTTCGTTTCGTCGGTCGGCGCGAGGAGGTCCGGTGTCCGCGACGATCTACCGGGAAATGCCGGCGGTCTGGGATCCGCTCTTTCGCCCGGGCTTCTATGCGCGCTGGGGCCGCGAGAGTGCGATCATCTCCGCGCGCGCGTCGCGGGCCGAGTACGGCGAGTACCGGCAACTCCTGTCGATCAAGGCGGCCTTCGGCGGTACCGAGAGCTACCTCGTGCGCAACGGCCGGATCGGGGTCGATGATGACACCTACCTCATCCTGAACCCCGGTTACCGGCACGGGAGCCACATCCGCTCGATCAGGCCCGTCCATTCCCTCGCGATCTTCTTCGAGGCGGGTCTCGCGGACCAGGTCCTGAGGAGCCTGCGACAGTCCGCCGCCGCCGCTCTCGAGCATCCGGGTCTCGAGCGAAGCGGTTCGGTCGAGTTTGCCGAACATCTGCATCCGCACGATCGGAGCGTGAGTCCGGTGCTTCGACACATCTCTCGTGCGGTCGATGGCGGGATGGCCGATGGGGTCTGGATCGACGAGCAGCTGCAGTTCCTGCTGGCGCGGATGCTCCGGATCCACCACCGAACGCGCGAGTCGGCGACACTCATCCAGTCGGTGAAGCCCGGCACGCGCGCGGAACTCAGGCGGCGGATTGGCCTCGGCGTCAACTTCATCCACACGCACTACGCGGGCGCCATCGATCTCGATGCGATGGCGGCCGCCTCGCAGCTGTCGCGGTTCCATTTCCTGCGGACGTTTCACTCGGTTATCGGGATGACGCCGTCGGCCTATCTCACGCGCAAGCGCGTCGCGGTGTCGCTGCGCCTGCTGCGCACTCGGGAGCTTCCGGTCGCTGCCATCGCAGAGCAGGTCGGATTCGGTAGCCGGGCAACCCTCTTTCGGCAGATCCGTGCGGTGACGGGGTGCTCGCCGTCGGCCGCGCGCGGTCGCGAACCCGGTCGCGCCGCCGGGCTTGAGTCGCAACCGGATGCGGCGTACTGGGGTTCCTCGACGTAGCAGCTCTTGCACGGAAAGCGTCCCGCGCGTTGCGCGCCCGTCGCGGGCGTTTCAGCCCTTGCCAATTTGCGGATGTTTCGTCACCCCGTGACCCGGCGCGCGAAAGTGCTGCCGTAAGCTCGCGCGACATTCTTCGGGCATTGGGTTGCGCACGAGGTGCGCGACCGGCCCTGAAGTCAGGTACGAACAAATCAGGGGGATTCGCTCAATGATCAACACCAGTCGACGCCTCAAGCACGCCGTGCGCTTCTCGCTCGCGGCGTCCGCCCTCGCTGCCGGCGCGCCCATCGCTTTTGCGCAGACTGCGCCGCCCGCACCTTCGTCCCCCGGTGTCGCCGAGGAAGTCGTGGTCACGGGCTCGCGCATCCAGCAGGCACCGAACGACGTGTCGATCAGTCCGGTGACGAGCGTCACTTCGCTCGACATCCAGCAGACGGGCCTCGTGCGCACCGAGGACCTTCTCAACAACCTGCCGCAGGTCGTAGCGGAGCAAGGCTCGGGACTTGCGCTCAGCTCAAACGGTACGGCGACGGTGAGCCTCAGGGGTCTCGGTGGCAATCGCACGCTCGTTCTCGTCAACAATCGCCGGCTGAATCCCGGTGGCGGCATCGGCGTCGGTTTCTCGTCGGTTCCGGACATCAACCAGATTCCCGCCGACCTGATCGAGCGGGCCGACGTGCTGACGGGCGGCGCCTCGGCCGTTTACGGTGCGGACGCCGTCGCCGGCGTCGTCAATTTCATCCTCAACACGCACTACGACGGCGTGAAGCTCGATGCGAATTACGGCTTCTACAACCACAAGAACGACAACGCCCAGGACCTGCAGTACCTGGCGGATTTCGGGGCGCCGAAGCCGCCCTCGACGGTGAATACCGGGCAGACCCGGGACGTCTCGTTCGTCGCGGGCTCGAATTTCGCCGACGGCAAGGGCAACGCGACGGTCTACGCGACCTACCTCAACTCGGCTCCTGCGGTCGGCTATCAGTTCGACCACGCCGGATGCACGCTGATCACTCCGTCCGTGCTGACGCCGGGCGCCAAGGCGAGCTGCGGCGGCTCGGCCACCAGCGGGCACGGCGACATCCTGCTGACCGGCCTCGTGAATGGCCACGGCACGACGATCATCAGCGACGCCGTTGATCCGGTCACGGGGCAACTCCGACCCTTCAACGGCAGCGACCTCTACAACTACGGCGCACTGAGTTTCTTCCAGCGACAGGCAGAGCGCTTCACGGCGGGCGCGTTCCTCAACTACGACGTCAACGACAAGACCAACGTCTATTCCGAGTTCATGTACGCGCGGAACTCATCAAAAGCGCAGTACGGTCCGAGCGGTGACTTCTTCCTGACGTCCGTCATCAGTTGCGCCAACCCGCTCCTGACGGCACAGGAGGTCGGCGTGCTGTGCAATCCAACGACTCAGGCCGAGAACCAGGCCCTGAACGGAAACCCGCCCGGGACGTTCAATGCCTACATCGGCCGCCGCAACGTCGAGGGCGGCGG
>CAYNCY010000570.1:0-2653 GCA_964395195.1 uncultured Steroidobacteraceae bacterium | reverse complement strand
CGAGCACGACGTCCGCCTCGCCGAGGCCGATGCGTGGTGCCGCGATGTCCTCGGGCCGCGCGGCGATCTTGACGTGCGAGAGCACCGCACCGCCCTTCTGGGCGAGGCCGGTCATGTCGAAGACGCTCGCCGCCTTGCCCTCGAGGTGGGCGGCCATGCCGAGCACGGCGCCGACGGTGACGACGCCGGTCCCGCCGATGCCCGTCACCAGTACGTTCACGCACGGAGCATCGGGCGCGCGCGCCGGTTCCGGCAGAGCGCCGATGCTCGCGGCGTCGAAGCTCCGTGCCGCGGGCTTCTTCAGTGCCGCGCCCTCGACGCTGACGAACGACGGACAAAATCCGTTCGTGCAGGAGTAATCCTTGTTGCAGCTCGACTGGTCGATTGCGCGCTTGCGGCCGAATTCCGTCTCGAGCGGCTGGATGGAGACGCAGTTCGCGGCGCTCGAGCAGTCCCCGCAGCCTTCGCAGACGAGCGGATTGATGAGCACGCGGCGGCTGGGATCTGCCATCCGGCCGCGCTTGCGGCGGCGCCGCTTCTCGGCCGCGCAGACCTGGTCGTAGACGAGCGCCGAGACGCCTTCGACGGCGCGAAGCTCGCGCTGCACCGCATCGAGATCGGCGCGGTCGTGGATCGTGACCCCCTGGGCGAAGCCGGGGGACGACCCGTACTTTTCGGTGTCATCGCTGACCACCGCGATGCGCCCGACCCGCTCCGCGCGCAGCTGGTGGGTGATTTCGGCGACCGACAGGTGCCCCTCGACCATCTGGCCGCCGGTCATCGCCACCGCGTCGTTATAAAGAATCTTGTAAGTCAGGTTGACGTTGGCGGCGACCGCGGCGCGGACCGCGAGGAGCCCGGAGTGGAAGTAAGTGCCATCGCCGAGATTCTGGAAGGCATGCGCCTGCTGCGTGAAAGGCGCGATCCCCGCCCAGGTCATGCCCTCGCCGCCCATCTGCGTCGGCGGCAGGGTGTTCCGGTCCATGTAGATCGCCATCGTGTGGCAGCCGATGCCCGCGAGCGCGAGGCTGCCCTCCGGCACTTTCGTCGAGGTGTTGTGCGGGCAGCCGGAGCAAAAATAGGGAGTGCGCCCGCCGCCCGCGCCCTGGCGCGAGGTCGCTGCGGCGAGCCGCTCCTCGAGACGCGTGAGGCGCGCCTCGAGGCTCGCATCCACACGCCCGAGCGCGCGAAGTCGCGCGCCGATGATCCGTGCGAGCTCGAGCGGCTCGAGCACGACATCGGCCGCGACCAGCGCGCCACCCGCGGCATCGTGCTTGCCTGTGATCCGCGGCCGCTCGCCGTCGGGCAGGTTGAAGAGCACGTGCGCCGCCTGGCGCTCGATGAACGCCGCCTTCTCCTCGATGAAGAGGATCTCCTCGCGCCCGCGCGCGAAACGCGTCAGTGCCTCGGGCTCGAGCGGCCAGATGAGCGCGGGCTTGTAGAGGGCAACGCCGACCGCCGCGAGCCGGCTGCCCTCAAGGCCGAGCGCCTCGAGTGCCGCAACCACGTCGAGCCAGGTCTTGCCGGGCGCGACGATGCCGAGGCCGCCCGCCGCCTCGGGCGCGCCGTGCGTGACGCGATCGAGTCTGTTGGCGCGTACGTACGCCTGCGCGAGCGGCAGCTTGAATCGCGTGAGCCGCACTTCATCGCCCATCGGGTCGAAGGCGATGCGCGCGTTGATGCCGCCGGGCGGCAGCTCGCCCGTCGGCGGTGTCTCAACCGCGATGCGCCCGGCGTCTACCGCGACGGTCGCCGTTGCCTCGACCGTCTCGTTCACGCACTTGAGCCCGATCCAGAGCCCGGAGTACCGCGACAGTGCGAACCCGTGCAGCCCGAGGTCGAGGTACTCCTGCACGTTTGCCGGATACAGCACCGGCACGCCGTTCGCCGCAAGCGCCTGCTCGCTCTGGTGCGAGATCGTCGAGCTCTTGCCGTGGTGATCATCGCCAAAGGCGACCAGCACGCCGCCGTGCGTGGAGGTGCCCATGCGGTTCGCGTGCTTGATCGGATCGCCGGAGCGATCAACGCCCGGCCCCTTGCCGTACCAGATCGCGAACACGCCATCGACCTTGGCGCCGGGCAGGAGCGGCACCTGCTGCGTACCCCAGATCGCGGTCGCCGCGAGGTCCTCGTTGACGCCGGGGACGAAGCGGACGTTCGCCGCCTCGAGGCGCTCGGCCGCCGCCTGCAGCTGCAGGTCGTAACCGCCGAGGGGTGAGCCGCGATAACCGCTGATGTAGCCCGCGGTGTTGAGCCCCGCCGCCGCGTCGCGCGCGCGCTGCATCAGCGGCAGGCGCACCAGCGCCTGCGTGCCGCTCAGGAACACGCGTCCCGACGAGCGGGCGTACTTGTCCTCGAGCTTCGGGGCGGGGTCCATCGGTTCACCGGCGGCGGGAGCGGGAGTCGCGGCCTACTCTGCCATCCGCGCGGCGGCGCGGGAAGTTCGGCGGTGCGCGGCGCTACAATGGAGCCCTCCCCGCTCCCGAGCCGGCGCACGCAAATGGCCATCTGGTTCCAGCCGTTCACCCTCGCCGATCTCGCCGCCGCGCACCGGAACACCCTCGGCGAGCAGCTCGACATCCGCTTCACCGCCTTTGGCGAGGACTGGCTCGAGGCCACGATGCCGGTCGACCGGCGCACCCACCAGCCGTAC
>CAYNCY010000569.1:0-2654 GCA_964395195.1 uncultured Steroidobacteraceae bacterium | reverse complement strand
CTGAGCAGCCGCCAGTACGCCGCCGGATCCTTGCCCGGGCGCTTGCCGAGGGCGTGCACCGACACGTCCGCGCGCCGGATGCGCTCCTTGAACGACGTCGCCTCGCTGAGCGCGATGATCGCGTGACGAAACTCGTCCGCCGGCAGCGCGTTGACCAGGTTCACGAGGCCGTTCTCGAGGCCGCCCACGTCGAAGCGAAAGACGATGTGCGCGATCAGCGGCCGGGTCTCGCGCGCGCGCTGTTCGATCCCCGCGTTCATGCGGCGAGAGTGAGGGCATGCAGCTCGACGGCGACGTCCTCGGCGCTGCGCCTGTCCAGGAACAGCCGGCACCAGATCTCGAGGTTCACGAGGACGAGCAGCAGGTCGGAGTAGTCTTCGCGGTTGGAGTCGTGCAGCGCCATCACATCGCGAACGGCCGTCCACGAGAGGAGTCCGCGCGACTCGACTGTCTGGCGGCTCAAGAGCGCATCGCGCAGGGACCTCAACTCCGACTTGAACCAGGCGCCGATCGGCGCACCGAATCCGCGTTTGCCGCGGTTCAGGACTTCATCGGGCACGATGCCGACGAGCGCCTGCCTGAGCAGGGACTTCATGTCGCCGTCCGGCATTTTCATTTCCGCCGGGATGGTGGCGGCCAACTCGGCGAAGCGGTGGTCTAGGAACGGGACGCGGCACTCGATCGAGGTCGCCATCGTCACCTTGTCGGTGAGCAGCAGCAGGTCCTCCGCGAGCTGCGTCTGCGCGTCGACCCGCATGATGCGCAGCAGCGGATCCGCGGCCGTCTCGGCGAGCGCGACCCTTGAAAAACCGTCCGGCGCGGCCGGGGCACCCGTCAGCGCCGCGAGCCGGTCGCTGCTGCAGATCTCGACGTACTGGCGGTACCGGTCGCGCCAGGGAAGCTCGCTCGTCTGCAGGAACTTCTTCGCGTAACGCGACAGGTCCATCAACCGGCTCTGCCGCCCGCTCGGCAGGATGCCCGCGATCGGCCGCACAATGGCGCTGCGGACCCAGGCCGGAATGCGCCGGTATTTGCCGAGGTAGTGGTCCCCGAGGTAGCGGGTGTAGCCCGCGAACAGCTCATCGCCGCCGACGCCCGAGAGAATGACCTTGACGCTCTTGGCCGCGAGTTCCGAGACCAGCCACGTCGTCACGACCGCACTGTCGGAGATCGGCTCCTCGAGGTGCCAGAGCAGCTTTGGCAACAGCGCCGCGACATCGGGCTGCACCGGTATCTCGTGGTGCTCGGTGCCGAAACGCTTCGCGACGGCGCTCGCGTACGAAAGTTCGTTGTAGTGCGCGGCGGCCCCGCCGCCCGCGTAGCCGATCGAATAGGTCTTGACTGGCCGGGAGCTCTGCTCGGCCATCAGCGCAACCACCGCGCTCGAGTCGACGCCGCCCGACAGGAAAGCACCGATCGGCACGTCGCTGACCATGTGCTCGGTCACCGCGCGGCGCAGTTCGGCACGGATGAGATCCGCCCACTCCTCGCGCGCGACGCCGGCGCGCACTTCGGTCGGGAGCGCCCAGTAGCGCTCGAGCCTGACGCCGGTCGCGTCCCAGACGAGCCGGGTCGCGGGCGGCAGCTTGCGCACGCCCGCGAAGAGCGTGCGTGGCGCCGTCGCGTAACCCATGGCGAGGTATTCGGCGAGCGCGGCGCGATCGACCGCGGGCGTGAAGCCCGGCACTTCGAGCAGTGACTTCACTTCCGAGGCGAACGCGAACAACCCGCGCTGCTCGGTGTAGTAGAGCGGCTTCTGGCCGAGCCGATCGCGCGCCAGGATCAGCCGGGAGCGCCGTTGGTCCCAGAGCGCGATCCCGAACATGCCGGCCGTGTGCTCGAGGAACGCATCGCCGTACTCCTCGTAGAGGTGGACCAGAACCTCGACGTCGGTGTGCGTCTTGAAGCGATGACCGAGACCCTCGAGCCGGGCGCGCAGCGCCTGGAAGTTGTAGATCTCGCCGTTGCACACGACCCAGATCGAGCCGTCCTCGTTCGAAATCGGCTGGTGGCCGCCCGCGAGGTCGATGATCGACAGGCGCCGCATGCCGAGGATGACCTGTTCCGCCTCGGCCACGTGGAAGCCCTGGTCGTCGGGCCCGCGATGCACGATTGCGCTCGCCATCCGCTCGACGACGGCACGGCCGACCGGCTGCGAGCTCGGTGAGCGAGCGATTCCGACGATGCCACACATGCAGCGCGCGATTCCTTCGAGCCGTCAGACGCGGGAGCCGATCATCCCGGTTGAGCCCAATATTTTATCTGCAAAAACATAAGATTACGAAAGCTATTTAAATTAACGCAGAGCATCCTCGGCACGCCCCGGGGGCCCTCAGGAGCCGCCATCCGGCGGCTGGGACCCTGGGGCACCCGCCGACCCGCCGCCGCCCTGCGGCGGCGTTGGAGGCTCCCGGGCGCGCTCGCACGCCACCCCTGCCGCGGTCGGCTCAGGGGAGGTTCCGGATCAGGTAGGGACCGAGCCGATTGGCGATCGCAAGCGGCAGTTTCTGCCAGAGGGCGACCGCCGCCTCGAACTTCGGATTCGAGTGATTGAGGCGCGGCAACTCGCCGCCGCTGCGCAGCCAGTAGTGCCAGTACAGCTGCTCCGGCTCCGCGCCCCACTTTTTCTTGAAGACGTAGGTGCCACTGTCGAC
>CAYNCY010000568.1:0-2671 GCA_964395195.1 uncultured Steroidobacteraceae bacterium | reverse complement strand
GCTGGCGCGAGGTCGCGCTCGAGTTCGCCTGCAGCGTCACCACGAACAGGTTCGCGATGCCGAGCATGCCGATCGACAGCACCACCATCGCGACCATCATCTCGATCAGCGAGAAGCCGCGGTTCTTGTGAACGGTCCGGCTCATGGGCAGGTGCCTCCGGTGACCCTGGCGACCGCGGCGGTGACGTCGGCGGCGACGCTCGAGGCGCGCGCGCGCCCCGTCGGGGAGATGAGGACCGCGCGCGCGTAGGCCGTGCCGCGCGAGTCGCAGATGACGACGTTGCGGGTCGGCGTGACCGGGCCCGTCGGGCTCGCAAAGCCCGTCGGGTTGAAGGCGACGATCGGGTACCCGGCGGTGCCGTCGTACTTGATCGTGATCGTCGACTCGAGCGCGGGGTGGCGCTCGATCACGGGCTCGGTCGCGACGGCGCCGGCCGCCCAGTCGGCGTTGGTGTCCTGGAACACGATCCAGGCCTGGCCCGCGCCGCAGGTCGGGTGGGCGACCGTGGGGTCGGTCGTCTGGCAGACGACCACGTTCGTCTGGCGCTTGACCGACTCGGTGCGGGCCCGCTGGAGCGAGGACATGAAGTCGTTCGCGCCCGAGGTCAGCTTGTTGTTCTTCATGAACTGCGTGAGGTTCGGCACGGCGAGGCCGAGGAGGATGCTCGCCACCGTCAGGGCGATCATCAGCTCCATCAACGTGAAGCCGGCGCGGGTGCGTTTGGTGTTCATACGGGGCGGGAGGTTACCGCCGGCCCACGCGGGTCGTGTGAACCCGGTCACCAAATCCGGCCACTCCCGGCCTCCCATCCGACCGGCGGCCGCCGGTGCCCGACGAGCGGCGGGAGCCGCCACGGGAGGGGGCTCCGGGCAGGCCCCCCGGTCGACCCCTGCCGCAGGGGTCGCGCTACCGCCCGTCCGTCGCCGGCCGGTATACTTAGGGGCTGCAATTCGACGGCCGAGCGGCGGCCGTGCGGCGTTCCACTTAATCTCCCCCTGCGAATGTGGCGGAATTGGTAGACGCGCTGGATTTAGGTTCCAGTGGGGCAACCCGTGAGGGTTCGAGTCCCTCCTTTCGCACCAGAGGATCGGCTTAATGATGGTTTCCGTAGAGTCCACCGGCGCGCTCGAGCGACGCCTCGAGGTTTCGGTGCCGGCGAACGAGGTCGAACAGGCCTACAACGCTCGCCTGAAGACGTTCAGCCGCACGGCGCGCCTGAAGGGCTTCCGCCCCGGCAAGGCCCCGCTTGCGGTCATCGCCCGCCAGTTCGGGCCGCAGATCCGCGAGGAGATCGTCGGCGAGATCGTGCGCTCGAGCCTGGGCAGCGCGCTCAACGAGCACCGCCTGGCGCCCGTCGGCGGCCCGCGCATCGAGCCCCTGTCGATGGGCTCGGGGCAGGACCTCAAGTACGCCGCGGTGTTCGAGGTCTACCCGACGATTGAATTGAAGGGACTCGACTCCATAGAGGTCGTGAAGCCGGCCGCGGAGGTCGCCGCCTCCGACGTCGATGCCATGCTCGACAACCTCCGCCAGCAGCGCCCGGTGTACTCGCCGGCCACGCACGCGGCCAAGGACACCGACCGGGTCACGGTCGATTTCGAGGGCCGGGTCGAGGGCGTGCCCTTCGAGGGCGGCAAGGGCGAGGGCATCCAGGTGGTGCTTGGCGCGGGGCGGATGCTGAAGGACTTCGAGGCGGGCCTCTACGGCATGAACCCGGGTGACACCCGCGTGACGCCGGTGACTTTCCCGGCGGACTACGGCAAGGCCGAGCTCGCGGGCAAGCAGGCCGAATTCACGATCACGGCGAAGGCGGTCGAGGAGATGCACCTCCCCGAAATCGACGATGCCTTCTGCCTCGCCTTCGGCGTGAGCGAAGGTGGCGTCGAGCAGCTGCGCAAGGAAGTCGAGGAGAACATGCGCCGCGAGCTCGGCGACAACGTCCGCTCGCGCATGAAGACGGTGCTGCTCGACAAGCTCCTGGCAGCGAACCCGCTGGAGCTCCCGCGGGTCGCCGTCGAACAGCAGATCCGGGCGCTGCAGGCGGATTGGCTACGGCGCATTGGCGCGCGGCCGCAGGACTTGAAGCAGGCGCCGCCGCGAGAGCCGTTCGAGGAGAGCGCGAAGCGCCGCGTCGCGCTCGGCCTCCTCGTCGCCGAGGTGATCCGCCAGGGCGGCATCCAGACGGATGCCATGCGCCTCGAGGAGCGGATCGAGACGGCGGCGTCGGGCTACTCGGACCCGGATGCCGCCGCGAAGCAGATCCGCGCGAGCGAGGACCTTCGGGCCCAGCTCGAGTCGACGCTGCTCGAGGACCAGGCCGTCGAGTGGCTGCTCGGCAAGGTCAAGGTGGTCGAGCAGCCGAGCTCGTTCAAAGAACTGATGAACTTCGGCGCCTGAGGCGCCGGGAGCAAATGATGACGGACACTTCGATGAATCTCGTGCCGATGGTGGTCGAGCAGACGGCGCGCGGCGAACGCGCGTACGACATCTATTCGCGGCTCCTCAAGGAGCGGCTGATCTTCATCGTCGGCCCCGTCGAGGACCACATGGCGAACCTCGTCGTCGCCCAGCTCCTCTTCCTCGAGTCCGAGAACCCGGACAAGGACATCGCCATCTACATCAACTCGCCGGGCGGCGTCGTCACCTCCGGCATGGCGATCTACGACACGA
>CAYNCY010000567.1:0-2680 GCA_964395195.1 uncultured Steroidobacteraceae bacterium | reverse complement strand
GCACGCGCCTCAAAGCCCCGCGCGCGAGCCCGACCCAGGCGCTCTACGTCTCGGCGCCGCTCAAGCAGACGGCGCGCGTGATGGTGAAGGACGAAGATCTCTGCGTGCACTGCGGACTCTGCGCCGAGCGTTGCCCGACGGCCGCCTGGGACATGCAGAAATCCACCGTGCACATCCCGCACGCCAGTTCCGACGAGGCCCCATGCCAGAAGTCCACGCGCCAGACCGCCTGAACGATTTCGTCGTCAAGTTCGCCAACGTCAACGGCACGGGGTCGGCGAGCGCGAACGCGCTCATCATGAAGGCGATCTTCCGGAGCGGCGTGCCGGTCATCGGCAAGAACTTCTTCCCGTCGAACATCCAGGGCCTGCCGACCTGGTACGAGATCCGCGTGACCAAGGACGGGCACATGGCGCGCTCCGGGCGCCTCGATCTCATGCTCGCGATGAACAACGAGACCTACGCGCAGGACGTGCGCGACGTGAGCCCGGGCGGCTACGTCCTCTACGACTCGACCTGGCCCCGCAGCACGCTCCTCTCGCGCGAGGACATCACGGTGCTTGGCGTCCCGTTCGCGCGCCTGTGCAACGAGCGCTTCGACGGCGCGCGCAACCGCATCCTGATGAAGAACATCTGCTACGCGGGCGCGACCGCGGCGCTCCTCGACATCGACCTCGAAGTGATCCGCACCCTCGTCTCCGAGCAGTACGCGAAGAAGCCCAAGCTCGTCGAGGCGAACATGAACGCAATCAACATGGGCTACGAGTACGCGAAAGCGCACCTGCCCTGCCCGCTGCCATTCAAGGTCGCGCGCCTCGACAAGACCCGGGGCCACGTCCTCATCGACGGCAACACCGCGGCGGGCCTCGGCTGCGTGTACGCGGGCGCGACCGTCGGCGCCTGGTACCCGATCACGCCCTCGACCTCGCTGATGGACGGCTTCCGGGGCTTCTGCGAGCGACTCAGGGTCGATCCCGTGACCGGCGAGCGCAACTACGTGGTGCTGCAGGCGGAGGATGAGCTCGCCGCCATCGGCATGGTGATCGGCGCCTCCTGGAACGGCGCGCGCGCGTTCACGCCGACGAGCGGGCCCGGCATCTCGCTGATGAACGAATTTCTCGGCCTCGCCTATTACTCCGAGGTGCCCTGCGTCGTGTTCGACGTGATGCGCGTCGGCCCCTCGACCGGCATGCCGACCCGCACGCAGCAGTGCGACTTCCTGTTGGCCGCGTATGCCTCGCATGGCGACACGCGTCACGTGCTCCTCTTCCCCGCGAACCCCGAGGAGTGCTTCTACCTCGCGGTCGAGGCCTTCGACCTCGCCGAGCGGCTGCAGACCCCCGTGCTCGTCCTCTCCGACATCGACATCGGCATGAACGACTGGATGTGCCGGGACCTCAAGTGGGACGACGCCTACGTTCCGGATCGGGGCAAGATCCTCGACAACGAGGCGATCGAGAAGCTCGGCAAGCTGCAGCGCTACGTCGATCGCGACGGCGATGGCATCACCTACCGCACGCTCCCCGGGGTCAATCCCAAGGGCGCGTACTTCACGCGCGGCTCCGGCCACAACCAGTACGGCGTCTACACCGAGGACTCGGCCGAGTACCAGGAGGTCCTCGACCGTCTCAACCGGAAGTTCGAAAACGCCAAGGCGCGGATGCCGAAACCGGTGCTCGAGGGCCCGGGCACCCGCGAACTCGGCATCCTCTCGGTCGGGAGCTGCGACGGCGCAGTGCGCGAAGCCCTCGGCGAACTCGAGAAGCACGGGCTCGCATTCGACTACCTGCGCGTCCGCGCCTTTCCGTTCGGTGCCGAGGTCGAGGACTTCCTCGCGCGCCACTCGACGGTGTTCGTCGTCGAGCAGAACCGCGATGCGCAGCTGAAGTCTCTGTTGATCCTCGAGACGAAGGTCGAGAAGGCGAAGCTCCGCTCCGTGCTCCACTACGACGGCATGCCGCTCGCGGCCGGCTTCGTGGTCAACGCCATCGAGGCCGCACTCGGCAGCACCCGGCGCAAGAGCGCCGCGGCGCGCTAGGAGACCCTGCCATGACCTCCATCGTTAAACCCAGGGTCGCCCACCCCTCGCTCCCGAAGAACGATCTCGGCCTCACGCGCCGCGAGTACGAAGGGAGCATGTCGACGCTGTGCGCCGGCTGCGGCCACGACTCGATCACCGCCGCGATCGTCGAGGCGTGCTGGGGCATGTCGCTCAGACCCGAACAGCTCGTCAAGCTCTCGGGGATAGGCTGCTCCTCGAAGACCACCGCCTACTTCGTCAGCGGTGCGCATGGATTCAACTCCGTGCACGGCCGCATGCCCTCGATCGCCTCCGGCGCCAACGCCGCGAACCGCGATCTGCACTACATCGGCGTCTCGGGCGACGGCGACTCGCTGTCGATTGGCCTCGGGCAGCTCGCGCACGCGATCCGCCGCAACGTCAACATGCTGTACCTCATCGAGAACAACGGCGTGTACGGCCTCACCAAGGGCCAGTTCTCGGCCTCCGCCGACATCGGCTCCAAGTCGAAGAAGGGCGAGGCCAACCAGCAGCCGCCGATCGATCCGGTGCTGCTCGCGCTGACCCTCGGCGCCTCCTTCGTTGGCCGCGGCTTCTCGGGCGACAAGGCGCAACTCGTGCCGCTGATCCAGGCCGGCCTCGCGCACCCGGGCTTCGCGA
>CAYNCY010000566.1:0-2680 GCA_964395195.1 uncultured Steroidobacteraceae bacterium | reverse complement strand
AGCTGGTCGCGGAGATGGACAAGTACATCCCGGTGCCGAAGCGCGCGATCGACGGACCGTTCCTGATGCCGGTCGAGGACGTGTTCTCGATCTCCGGTCGCGGCACCGTGGTGACGGGGCGCATCGAGCGCGGCATCGTCAAGGTGAACGACGACGTCGAGATCGTGGGCCTGAAGCCCACGGCGAAGACGATCTGCACGGGCGTCGAGATGTTCCGCAAGCTCCTCGATGAGGGCCAGGCGGGCGACAACGTGGGCGTTCTCCTGCGCGGCACGAAGCGCGAGGAAGTGGAGCGCGGCCAGGTGCTGTGCAAGCCGGGCTCGATCAAGCCGCACACGAAGTTCGAGTGCGAGGTGTACGTGCTGACGAAGGAAGAGGGCGGTCGGCACACGCCGTTCTTCAAGGGCTATCGTCCGCAGTTCTACTTCCGCACGACCGACGTGACGGGGAACGTTGAACTGCCGGAAGGCGTCGAGATGGTCATGCCGGGCGACAACATCAAGATGGTGGTTGAGCTGATCAGCCCGATCGCGATGGAAGACGGCCTTCGGTTCGCGATTCGCGAGGGCGGCAAGACCGTCGGCGCGGGCGTCGTCTCGAAGATCCTCGCCTGATTAGTAATTGGACGGCGGGCCGCGTACACTTCGCGGCCCGCCGGGTTCCGACGGGTATCTCAGGCAGATCCTGAACGTTTCTGCCGCTCTTTGACCAAGGGGTCCGTGACATGGCAAACCAGAATATTCGTATCCGGCTCAAGGCCTTCGATCATCGCCTGATCGACACCTCGGCCCGCGAGATCGTGGAGACGGCGAAGCGCACGGGCGCCACCGTCCGCGGCCCCGTCCCCCTGCCGACGAAGATGGAGCGCTTTACCGTGCTCGTCTCGCCGCACGGGGACAAGGACGCCCGCGACCAGTACGAGATCCGCACCCACAAGCGGTTGATGGACATCCTGAACCCGACCGACAAGACGGTGGACGCGCTCATGAAGCTCGAGCTGCCGGCCGGCGTCGACGTCCAGATCAAGCTGAACTGAGGGTCCTGGGAAGGGACCCCGCAAGGCCCCAACGGGGCCACCGGAGTTGCATAGCGAGGCCGGGCCGCCTAGAATGCGCGGCTCGATTTGGTCCGTCCGCCCGGACGGGCCGTCCGCAGGTCGACCCAGACAACCGCCCGGGGGCTTAAGGCCGCCGGTGCCGGCGCGGGGTCGATACCACGGGCTGGATCCCGGGCCGACCGAGTCGATGAGTGATTGGAAGCCTGAACCGGGGCCACTAGGGCCTGGCGAGGGCGTTTTTCGGGTGCCACCTGCCAATTGCAGTGGGTGGACGTAAAGAGGATGACCCAATGAGCCTTAAATCTGGCTTGGGCCTTGTTGGCCGCAAGCGGGGCATGACGCGCGTCTTCACCGACGCCGGCGAGACGGTCCCGGTGACCGTCATCGAAGCGCTCCCGAATCGCGTTGCCCAGGTAAAGACCACCGATACGGACGGCTATCGCGCGGTCCAGGTGGCGATTGGCGAGAAGCGTGCCTCCCGGCTCTCGAAGTCGGTGCAGGGCCACTACGCCAAGGCGAACGTCACCCCCGGTGAGTCGCTGTTCGAATTCCGCCTCGACGCCAAGGGCGGCGAGGACCTCAAGACCGGCAGCGAGATCAAGGTCGACATGTTCACGGCCGGCCAGGTCGTCGACGTGACCGGCACGACGATGGGCAAGGGCTTCGCCGGCGTCATGAAGCGCCACAACTTCGCGGGCGGCATGGCCTCGCACGGCTGGTCGCTTGCTCACCGCACGCCGGGCTCGATCGGCCAGCGCCAGACGCCGGGCCGCGTGTTCCAGGGCAAGCGCATGTCCGGCCACATGGGCGTCCGTCGCCGCACGGTCGAGAATCTCAAGGTCGTCGAAGTGGACGCGGAGCGGAACCTGCTCCTGATCCGCGGCGCCGTTCCGGGCACCGAGGGCGGCACCGTCGTCGTGCGTCCGTCGGTGAAGGCGAAGGGCCAGGCGCGCCGCAAGCGGCTCGCGCCGGTCAAGAAGTAGTCCCGAGGCACACCCATGAAGCTCAAGGTCGTGAATGCCGCAGCGGGCAGCGCCGAACTCGAACTCGCCGATGCGACGTTCGGGCGCGAATACAACGAGTCGCTCGTCCACCAGGTCGTGACCGCGTACCGGGCCGGCGGTCGCGCCGGCACCAAGGCGCAGAAGACCAAGGCCGAGGTCCGCGGTGGCGGCAGGAAGCCCCACGCGCAGAAGGGTACCGGCAGCGCCCGTGCCGGCAGCATCCGCAGCCCGATCTGGGTCGGCGGCGGCCGCGCCTTCGCCGCGCGTCCGCGCGACTTCACGCAGAAGGTCAATCGCAAGATGTACCGCGCGGCGATCCGCGCGATGCTGTCCGAACTCGCCCGCACCGAGCGGCTGCTGGTCACGCCGTCGGTCGAAATCGCGGCGCCGAAGACGAAGCTGCTCGTTGAGCACCTGAAGGGTCTCGGGCTCGATCGCGCGCTCATCCTGGTCGAGGCCTTCGAGGAAAAGCTGTTCCTTGCGGCGCGCAACCTGCCGCACGTCGAAGTGATCGCGGTGGCACAGCTCGATCCGGTCAGCCTCGCGCGCCACGACAAGGTCCTCGCGACCGTCGGCGCGCTCAAGATGCTCGAGGAGCGCCTGGCATGAAGCGCAATAT
>CAYNCY010000565.1:0-2691 GCA_964395195.1 uncultured Steroidobacteraceae bacterium | reverse complement strand
GAGGCGGTGCGCGAGGGCGCCCGCCGCGCCGGCATCCGCCACCTGCTGCTGCCGACGCTCTACCAGCAGGGCAACTTCAACGGCGAAGCGCTCACGGGGGCGCAGCGGCGCTTCGCCAACGGGACCGAGGCGTTCCTCGCGCTCTTTGAGGATCTCGCACGCGCCGCGAAGGGTCTCGAGTCGACGGGCGTTGCGATTCATAGCCTGCGCGCCGTGCCGAGGCGCGCGCTCGAGGCCGTCGCCGCCGCCACGAAACGGGCGTCGTGTCCGGTCCACATTCACATCGCCGAGCAGGCGCGCGAGGTGCGCGATTGTACGGCGGCGACCGGCCAGCGTCCGGTCGAGTTCCTGCTCGCCACCGGCCTCGTCGATGCGCGCTGGTGCCTCGTGCACGCGACCCACGTCACGGCGGCCGAGCTCAAGGGCATCGCCCAGTCGGGCGCGGTGGCGGGCCTGTGCCCGACGACCGAGTCGAACCTCGGCGACGGGCGTTTTGCGCTCGATGAGTTCCTCGCGCTCGACGGCCGCTTCGGCGTCGGTTCCGACAGCCACGTGTCGCTCGATCCGCGCGAGGAGTTGCGCTCGCTCGAATACACACTGCGCGCGTGGCGCGAGCGGCGCGTGATCGCGATCGATGCGGCGACTCCGAACTGCGGCGCGTTCCTGTACGGCGAGGCGCTCGCCGGCGGCGCGCAGGCGATGGGGGAGGCGACCGCGGGCTTTGTCGTGGGTGCCCCGGCGGATTTCGTCGTGCTCGATACCGGGCGCGCCGAGTTCGCAGGCGTCGCCGAGGCCGCGCTCGTCGATGCGTGGGTATTCGCGCCGCGGCCGGGTGCGGTCCGCGAAGTCTGGGTCGCAGGCAGACCGGTCGTGACGGCCGGAGCCCATCTCGCGCGCGAGGCGATCGCGGCCGGGTACCGGACGTGCGTCACGCGCCTCACGTCGGAGACGGCACGTTGAGCGCCGCACCGATACCGCTCTACGAGAAGGTCAAGCATCACGTCCTCAAGCGCATCCGCTCGGGCGAGTGGCGGCCAGGCGCGCGCGTGCACTCCGAGCACGAGCTCGTGCGCGAGCTCAACGTCTCGCGCATGACCGCGAACCGAGCGATCCGCGACCTCGTGAACTCAGGGGTCCTGTCGCGCATCGCGGGCAGCGGCACCTTCGTCGCCGACCTGCGCTCGGCGGGCCACCCGCTCCAGATCCGCAACATCGCGACCGAAATCCGCGAGCGCGGCCACGTGCACAGCGCCCGGGTCGTCAGCATCGAGCGCGTGGCGGTGCCCCGTGAGGTGCGCGAGCGCCTGAAGCTCCGCGGCCGGCACGTGTTCCGCTCGCTCGTGGTCCACAACGAGAACGGGCTGCCGCTGCAGGTCGAGGAGCGCTACGTGGACCCCGCGGTCGCGCCCGGCTACCTCGAGGTGAACTTCGCCGAGGTGACCTCGCACCAGTACCTGATGGAAGTCGCGCCGCTCGAGCGCGTCGAGCACATCGTCCGGGCGGTGATGCCGCCCGCGCCCGTCGCGGCGCTTCTCGGGCTCGCGCCCGGCGAGGCATCGCTTCTCATCGAACGCACGACCTGGAGTCGCGGCCGCCGCGCTTCCTTCGCACTCCTTTATCACGCCGGCAGCCGTTTCGAGCTGGCCGGCGTCTTCGACCTCTAACGCTTTCTGGGAGAGCCCATGGATACCCCGACCCGCAAGGACCCGACCCGCGTGATCCGCGCCGCCCACGGCACGCGCCTCGAGGCGAAGAGCTGGCTGACCGAGGCGCCGCTTCGGATGCTCCGCAATAACCTCGACCCCGACGTCGCCGAACGGCCCGACGAGCTCGTCGTGTACGGCGGCATCGGCCGCGCGGCGCGCGACTGGGACTGCTTCGACAAGATCGTCGAGACGCTGAAGACGCTCGGCGATGACGAGACGCTGCTGGTGCAGTCCGGGAAGCCCGTCGGTGTCTTTCGCACGCACGCGGATGCGCCGCGCGTCCTGATCGCCAACTCGAACCTGGTGCCACACTGGGCGACCTGGGAGCACTTCAACGAACTCGATCGCAAGGGCCTGATGATGTATGGCCAGATGACCGCGGGCTCGTGGATCTACATCGGCAGCCAAGGCATCGTGCAGGGCACCTACGAGACCTTCGTCGAGATGGGGCGGCGCCACTTCGGTGGCGAGCTCGCCGGTCGCTGGATCCTGACCGCGGGCCTTGGCGGCATGGGCGGCGCGCAACCGCTCGCGGCGACGATGGCGGGCGCCTCGATGCTCGCGCTCGAGTGCCAGCCGAGCCGGATCGCGAAGCGCCTCGAGACCGGCTACCTCGACGTCGAGGCGAAATCGCTCGACGAGGCGCTCGCGCTGATCGCGGAGTGCGTGCGCACCGGCAAGGCACGCTCGATCGGGCTGTGCGCGAACGCGGCCGAGGTACTCCCCGAGCTCCTGAAGCGCGGCGTGCGCCCCGATGCCGTCACCGACCAGACCTCCGCGCACGACCCGGTCAACGGCTACCTGCCGGCGGGCTGGACCGTTGCCGAGTGGGAGGCGCGCCGCCGCTCGGACCCCGCGGGCGTCGCCAGGGCCGCGTGCGCCTCGATGGCCGTGCACGTGCGCGCAATGCTCGAGTTCCACCGCCTCGGCATCCCGACCTTCGACTACGGCAACAACATCCGCCAGGTCGCGCTCGATCAGGGCG
>CAYNCY010000564.1:0-2691 GCA_964395195.1 uncultured Steroidobacteraceae bacterium | reverse complement strand
CTCCTTCAGGAGTTCGAGGCCGGCACCCGTCGCCGCCGAGAGCCAGATGCGGGACACGAGCCCGTCCTCGCCGCGCTCGAGGCGCGGCGCATCGCCGAGGAGATCAACCTTGTTGTAGACCTCGAGCTGCGGCACGTGGTCCGCGCCGATGCTCGCGAGAACCTCGTTGACCTGGCTCACGCGCTCCGCGCGCTCGGGATCGGCGGCATCGATGACGTGGATGTGAAGGTCGGCTTCGCGCGCCTCGAGCAGCGTCGAGCGGAACGCCGCCACGAGCTCGTGCGGGAGTTCCCGGATGAAGCCGACCGTGTCGGCGAGCACGATTTCGGGACTGTGTGCGAGCTTCAGGCGCCGCACCGTCGGATCGAGCGTCGCGAAGAGCTGGTCGGCGGTGTAGCTCGCCGCGCCGGTCAGCACGTTGAAGAGGGTCGACTTGCCGGCGTTGGTGTAGCCGACGAGCGCCGCGCCGGGAATGGGCACTTCCTTGCGGGTCTGGCGCCCGGTCGCACGCTGCAGCGCCAGGCGCTCGAGGCGGCGGTTGAGCGTGCGGATGCGGTTGTTGATGAGGCGCCGGTCGGTCTCGAGCTGCGTCTCGCCCGGTCCCCGAAGGCCAATGCCGCCCTTCTGGCGCTCGAGGTGGGTCCAGCCGCGGACGAGCCGCGTCGAGAGGTGCT
Source organism: uncultured Steroidobacteraceae bacterium (assembly GCA_964395195.1). Taxonomy (GTDB): domain Bacteria; phylum Pseudomonadota; class Gammaproteobacteria; order Steroidobacterales; family Steroidobacteraceae; genus CAIKZZ01. The sequence continues at coordinate 2,017 of CAYNCY010000564.1, read as the reverse complement.
TCAGCTGCGCGAGTTCGACCTGCAGCTTGCCCTCGTGGCTGCGCGCGCGCTGCGCGAAGATGTCGAGGATGAGGCCGCTGCGATCGAGCACGCGCCGCTCGGTGAGCTTCTCGAGGTTGCGCTCCTGGCTCGGCGACAACGGGTGGTCGATCAGGATCACTTCCGCGCCCGACTCGATCGCGCGCGCCTTCAGCTCCTCGGCCTTGCCGCTGCCGACGAAGAAGCGGGGATCCGGACGCGAGCGGGAACCCGTGACGGTGGCGACCGGGATGGCACCCGCCGACACGGCCAGCGCCTCGAACTCGGCGAGTTCAGCCGGAACCACGGGTGCGCCGAGGCCGATACGAACGAGTAACGCGCGCTCGCCACTCCGTGGGCGATCAAACAACGAGGCACCCCGGGACTCGGCCCGGCCGGCAGGCGGTCATTCGACGATCGGCTCCCCGCTGCTCTCGCCGTCATCGCCCGTCGGCAGGCGGACGTTGCGCGCGGGCACGACGGTCGAGATCGCGTGCTTGTAGACCATCTGGCTGACGCTGTTGCGAAGGAGCACGACGAATTGGTCGAACGAATCGATGTGGCCCTGCAGCTTGATGCCGTTCACCAGGTAGATCGACACCGGCACGCGCTCCTTGCGCAGCGCGTTCAAGAAAGGGTCCTGTAAGGACTGGCCTTTGGCCATCGTCGTATCTCCTTGTTTTTAATATACTAATCTGCGCCTGCCGCCGTCGCTTTCCCTAGCCATCGTCAGCCGGTCAGTTGCAGAGCAGCCGGCATCATGGGGCCGGATCGCAAAAATACTAGCACAGGGATTCTTACGCTTTGCAGTGCGTCAAAATGTAGTCCTTCGCCGTCAAATGAAGTTCCCCGACCGTCCCCGGAAGGCCGGCCTCCACCCACCGCGCCCCGGGTTCGGCCCGAAGCCACGTGTACTGGCGCTTGGCGAGCTGGCGGGTGGCCGTCAGCGCTTTCTCACGGGCGGTTGGCAAGTCGGTGCGTCCCTCGAGGTGCTCCCAGAGCTGCCGGTAGCCGACCGAGCGGAGCGAGGGGAGCGAGGGATCGAGGTCGCCGCGAGCGCGCAGCGCGCGGACCTCCTCGAGGAGCCCGGCCGCCAGCATCGCATCGAAACGACCCTCGAGCTGCGCGTCGAGCGAGGCGCGCTCGGCAGGCGCGAGCACGAGGGTGAGGTACTCATCGAGCACGGCGCCCCGAAGGTCCTCGCGCTGCAGCTCGCTGATCGGCCGCCCGGTCAGCGCGTGCACCTCGAGCGCGCGCTGGATGCGCTGCCCATCCGTCGGCCGGATGCGCGCGGCCGCGAGGGCATCGACCGCCCCGAGCTCGGCATGGAGCGCCGCCCACCCCTCGCGGGCCGCGCGCGCGGCGAGCGCCGCGCGCAGGCCGGGATCGGCGGGCGGCAAGGCGGCAAGCCCGGACTGCAACGCCCGGAAATAGAGCATCGTGCCGCCGACGAGGAGCGGCACGCGCCCGCGCGCGTGGCACGCCGCCATCACGCGCCCCGCTTCGTCGAGGAACTCGGCGACCGAGAATCGCTCGGCGGGGTCGCGGATGTCGATGAGCGCGTGCGGCACCCGCGCCCGAAGTGCCGCGTCCGGCTTGGCGGTCCCGATGTCGAGTCCCCGGTACACCATCGCGGAGTCGACGCTGACGATCTCGACGGGAAGTCGCTCGGCGAGCGCGAGCGCGGCATCGGTCTTGCCCGCGCCCGTCGGGCCCATGAGCAGGATCGCGCCGGCCGCCATCAGCGGCCCCGGAGGAACAGGCGATCGAGCTCCTCGAGCGTGAGGCGGACCCAGGTGGGGCGGCCGTGGTTGCACTGGTCGGCGCGGTCGGTCTCCTCCATGGCACGCAGGAGCGCATTCATCTCGGCGAGCGTGAGACGCCGGTGCGCACGCACCGCCGCGTGGCAGGCAACGGTCGCCAGCATCCGTTCCCGGGCGTCGGCCACCGTCGCCGTGACGCCGCGCTCGGCGAGCTCGGCGAGCGCATCGCGCACGAG
>CAYNCY010000563.1:0-2692 GCA_964395195.1 uncultured Steroidobacteraceae bacterium | reverse complement strand
CCTGCAGTATGTTCGCAAGGTCAGCGGCTACAACAAGCCGTCAATCGCCAACGAGGCTGCATTCAGCAGGGCCGTTGAGGCGATCGCGGCGAGCAGCGCGACATTGCTGCGCTCGCTCGAATCGCACGCACCGCCGCGCGATCGGGCCGAGGAGGCGGCCAAGGCGCGCGCCCGATCCACGGCCCGCTTTCGGTCGTTCCGCCCCGCGTAAAGCGCGCGCGACGACCGGTGCTCCGTTCAACACCCAACGCCGGCGGCTTTGGGAGGATTCCCAGTCGCCTGCGCACGCCGTCCGATACTGATAGGCGTTGGCCTTCGCCGACGTGGCGCCATAGCCCTTCGCCAGGACAACGTCACGGGAATGGGAATGCCATGACGTGTCAGGTCGCCAGCGAGTCGGCTCAGACTTCCAGGCGGTCACCGCTCCGCGCCACGAGCGCGTATAGAACCGGCATCAGGTACACGCTGATCAACAGACGCGTGAACAGACCGCTGACGATGACGAGCGCGAACGGCCGCTGCGAGTCCGTGCCGACGCCGGTGGCGAGCGCGACCGGAAGCAGTCCGAGCGCCGCGACCAGGGCCGTCATCATGATGGGCCGGAGCCGCAGGATCGCCCCTTCGCGGACAGCCTCCGCGAGCGGAGTACCGTTCCGGCGCATCTCATTGACGTAGGAAATGTAGACGACCGCCGTCTGCACCGAGACGCCGAACAGCGCCAGGAAGCCGATCCCCGAAGACACCGAGAACGGGGTGCCAGTGAGCCACAGCGCCAGGATGCCGCCTATCGGCGCGGACAGCACGACACCGAGTACCGTGATGAAGGGGAACTTGAAGTTGCTGTAAAGGGCGAACAGCAGCATGAAGATGATCAGCACCGTCAGCGGCAGGATGACGCTCAGCTGGTCGCGGGAGGCGGTGTACTCGGTGTACTCGCCGCCCCAGTCGAGGCGGTAGCCCTGCGGCACCGCCACTTTCGCCTTGACCTGCTCGATCGCATCGCCGACGGCGCCGGCAAGATCGCGGCCTTCGACCGAGAACTGCACGCCAATGTAGCGGGAGTTGTCCTCGCGGTAGATGAACGAGGCTCCGCTCCCGACCTCAATGGTCGCGAGCTCCCGCAGCGGAATCTGCGCGCCGGCCGGAGTCGCCACCGGAATATTGCCGATGCGATCCGGGTTGTCGCGGTATCGTTCCTCCAGCCGGACGATGAGATCGAATTCCTTCTCCTGCTGCACGACCTGCGTCGCGACATCGCCACCGATCGCGCTCTGGATCAGGGCGTTGATGTCGGCGACGTTGAGCCCGTAGCGGGCAATCTTGGCGCGGTCGATCTTGACGTTGAGACTTGGCTGTCCCAGCTCCTGGACGAGCGTGACGTCCTTGATGCCGCGAACCTTCTCGAGCACCGCCTTGATCGCCTTGCCCTTCTTCTGCAGCGTATCGAGATCGGGACCGAACACCTTGACCGCGAGCGCGCTCTTAAGCCCCGTCTCGGCTTCGTCGACCGCATCCTCGGCCGGCTGGGTGTAGTTGAAGTTGACGCCCGGGAATGCCGCGAGCTTGGCGTTGACCGCCTCGATGAGCCCCGCCTTGTTGCGGTAGTGACCGGTCCAGGCCGAATAGGGCTTCAGGTCGACGAAGAATTCGGCGTTGAAGAACCCGGTGGGGTCCGTGCCGTCATCCGGTCGGCCAAGCTCGGAGGCGACGGTTGTGACCTCCGGGAACGTGCTCAGGATCTCGCGGACGCGCGGCACGATCCGCGCCGCCTCGTCGAAGGAGATCGTGTAGGGCATCGTGGCCCGGACCCAGAGCGCGCCCTCATCGAGGTGCGGCATGAACTCCGCGCCGATGCGCGGTACCAGCAGCAGCGAGACGACCAGCAGGATGACGCTCGCGAGCGTCGTGCCCCACGGGCGGGCGAGACAATAGTCGAGGCCGTGGGCGTAGCGCTCCTTGATCCACTCGAACGCGGCGTTGCGACGCTCGCGCACGCCGTTGCGCATGAACCAGGCGCACAGGACCGGCAGCAACGTCAGGGTGACGATCAGGGCGCCGATCAGCGCGAACACCATCGTGTCCGCCATCGGCTTGAAGAGCGTCCCGGAGGGGCCGGTCAGGACGTAGATGGGCAGGAAGCTCGCGACGATGACCGCGACCGAATAGAAGAGCGGCCGGTCGACCTGCGCCGCGGCCTCGCGCACGATCTCGGCAACTCCGATCGGCGCGTCGCGCCGCGCGACGATCTGGCGATAGATGTTCTCGACCATGACGACGGCGCCGTCGACGAGTATCCCGAAGTCGACCGCGCCGATCGATAGCAGGTTGGCCGAGGCGTTCTGAAGGTCGAGGCAGATGAACGCGAACAAGAGCGCGAGAGGAATGCTGACTGCAACGATAAGTCCGGCGCGCAGGTCGTAGAGGAAGAAGATCAGGACCACGACGACCAGCAGCATGCCGCGCAGCAGGTTCCCCTTGACGGTCTCCGTGGTGAGCGCGACGAGATCGCTGCGGTCGTAGAACGGCACGACCTTGACGTCCTTGGGCAACAACTGCTCGTTGAGCTCGCGCGTCTTGCTCTCGACGCGTTTCAGGACGTCCTGGGTCTTCTCGCCGGTCCGGAGCAGGATCACGCCCTCGACGGCATCGTCCTGCTTCTTGAAGCCGAACTCGCCCAGCCGCGGTGCAATGC
>CAYNCY010000562.1:0-2705 GCA_964395195.1 uncultured Steroidobacteraceae bacterium | reverse complement strand
AGGTCGTTGCGAACCCCGGCGCGCGCCGTTATGCGGCCGCGCTTGTCTTCGTCGGCTTTGCGCTTGGCGTCGCGCTTGTCGGCCTGATGCGGCTCAGTCGCCCGAGAGCTGAAGCACCGTCCTCACAAACGGCACGGTGAGCCGGCGCTGCTGCGCGAGCGCGGCACCGTCGAGCTTATCGAGCGCATCGCACAAGACGCCGAGGTCGCGCGGCAGCCGCCGCTGCAGGTACTGAAGCGTCTCGTCATTGAGCTCGACGCCGAGCGCCTTCGCACGAACCTTGAGGGCCTCGGCCTGCTCGAACTCCGGCAGCGGACGCAGCTGCCAGACGATCGACGCCGCGAAGCGCGAGGCAAGATCGGGCAGCGTCACGGGAAGCGTCTGCGGCGGCGCCGCGGCGCTCATCACGAGGTTGCCGCCGCGCTCGAGCAGGTCGTTGTAGAAGGCAAAGAGCGCGTGCTGCCACGCGGGGTCCGCGGCGACCCGATCGAGGTCATCGAGGCAGACGAGGTCGAGCGACTCGAAGCCGCCGAGGAGCGCGGGTGTCGGCCAGGGCGCCGCGAGCGGCAGGAAGCCCGCGCGCCGCCCGAGCTCCCCCGCGCGCGCGGTGGCCGCCTGCAGCAGGTGACTCCTGCCCGCGCCCGGCGGTCCCCAGATCCAGAGCGGCGGCAGGCTGGAGTCGCGCGAGCGCGCCTCGAGCGCCGCGATCAGCGCCGCGTTGTCGCCGGAATGGAAGCTCGCGAAGCTCGAGGTCGTGCGCAGGCGCACGCCGAGCGGCAGCTGCTCCATCAGCGTGACGCCGCGGGCGCGGAGCGACTTTCGCGCCAGGCGAGGCGCGCGTAGGTCAGCACGTAGTCAATGCCGCTGACCACCGTCGTCACGAACGCGCCCGCGCCGAGCACGAGCACGAGCGGGCGCGGCACGGCGCTGGGCCAGGCAGCGGCCGCGATCACGATCAGCACGAAGGAGAGCTGCACGAGGGTATTGAGCTTGCTGACCGTCGTCGGCCGGCCCTCGACGTAGCCGATCAGGAAGTGATACGCCATCGCGCCGCCGACGATGACGACGTCACGCAGCACCGCGACGAGCGCGAACCAGAGCGGCACGAGTCCGACGACGACGAGCGTCACGATGACCGTGACGAGGAGGAGCTTGTCGGCAATGGGATCGAGGATCTTGCCGAGCCGGGACGTCCAGCCGAAGGTCGTCGCGAGCCACCCGTCCAGGGCATCGGAGAGCGCGGCGACCGCGAAGAGCGCGAGGGTCACCTGGTAATCGCCGCGGACCAGCGTGAACGCGACCGGCCCCGCGAGGAGCATGCGCAGCACACTGAGGGCGTTCGGGATCCAGCGCGCGCTCACGGCCTGAGCACGAAATGGACGGCGCCGTCGGCCGGGGCCTCCGGGTCGGGGAGGAGCCGACCGCCCTGCATCGCCGCCTGCTTCAGCGACTCGGCGTCACCGGCGTAGGAGAGCCGGTAGCGCAACCCCTCGCCGCCCGCCTCCTCGACCGCGACGTCCCGGACGCCGTCGAGGCTCGCGAGCTGCTGGGTCGCGGCTGCGTAGCTCGAGAGATCCCGGATCCCGCGGACGGCGACGCTCAGCGTCCCGCCGGGTGTCGCGGCCTGGGTCGCGAACTGCTGGGCGTAGCGATCGGCGAGGGAGTTGACTGCCTCGGGCGCAGGTCCCACGAACGTGCCGGTGCCGACGTTCGCGAGCCAGGTCCAGCTCGAGCCCGCACCGGCGGCCTTGCCGACCAGGACACCGTCGGCCCCGAACTGGCGCGCGAGCGCGCGCAAGGGCTCGAGGCGTCCGGCGAGCGCATCGGCCACCCGCGCCTGCGTGCTGGCGGCGTCAAGACCGCTCGTCCAGACGACCGGGATGCCCCGCTGCTGGGCCGCCCGGTCGAGCTCGCGCCTGAGTTCCGCGTCGGCGGACAGGGAGTTCGCGGTCGGACCTGGGCGGTCGGTGACGAGGACGAGCAGCGTCAGCGGCCGCTCGCGCGACCAGAGCCGCTGGCCGGCGGCGAGGAGCGCGGTGTCGAGGCCGCGCGCGTCGAAGCCGACGGCGACCTGGCCCTGCGGGACGCTCCGGTAGGTCTGCGCGTAGCGAAGCGGCTCGCCGAGGAGCGAGGCGAGGGCGGGATCGGTCGCGGCGGTCCGCCGCCCGGTGACCCGCACGACGACCTGCTTGAGCGCCTCACCCGCAATCGCCGCGCGATCCCCGTTGCCGGTGTCGGCCGCGACGATGCCCTCGTACAGCCCCTCGACTGCGGCGGCGGTTGCCGTCGAGGCGAGTGCGAAGCCAAGCAGGGCGAGCGCCAGTCGGTTGCTAAGACCCAAGGAGTGCATCCGGGAGCCGATTGAGGAAGCGCGGCCGGCGGCGGCGCATACGGCCATGTAAAATACCACAGCCCCGCCACCCCTCCCCCCGGCCCTCCCCATGCACGATCCGCGACCCTCCGTAAGCTACCGCGATGCCGGCGTCGACATCGACGCGGGCGATGAGCTGGTCGAACGGATCAAGCCGCACGTCAAGCGCACGCACCGGCGGGAGGTCATGGGCGGGCTTGGCGGCTTCGGGGCGCTCGTGCGCGTGCCCCTCGACCGCTACACGAAGCCCGTGCTCGTCTCCGGTACCGACGGGGTCGGAACCAAGCTCAGGCTCGCGATCGACACCGGCCGCCACGACACCATCGGCATCGAC
>CAYNCY010000561.1:0-2705 GCA_964395195.1 uncultured Steroidobacteraceae bacterium | reverse complement strand
GTCGGCCGCCCGGCTTCCCGGCAGGCCACGCCGCCGCCCGGCCCCCACAGCTCTGGCACGCGCTCGCCCCCGCGATCCAGATGACGACTCGATCCGGCACGCGGCCCGACAGGCGCCGCGCGAGCGCGACCCTGAACCCGAACGGCGCGAGCGAGCGGCAGGCGAAGAGCGCGCTCGCGAGCACGACGATCCCGACGAGCACGGGCTCCAGGATCGCCATCACGGCGTCGCAAGGAGCCAGCGGCTCACGTGGTAGGTGATGCCCGCCGCGGCGTAGGCCAGCGCGAAGAGGTAGCCGGCGAGGAGCGCGGGATACCGCCAGGTGTTCGTCTCGCGCTTCACGACGGCGAGCGTCGAGATGCACTGCGGCGCGAACACGTACCAGGCGAGGAGCGCGAGCGCGGTCGGCAGCGTCCATTGACTCGCAATCAGCGGACTCAGCTGCCCCGCGACGTCGGGCCCGGTCGCCGAGAGCGAATAGACCGTCCCGAGCGCACCCACCGCGACCTCGCGCGCCGCGAGACCGGGCACGAGCGCGAGCGAGATCTGCCAGTTGAAGCCGATCGGCGCGAAGACGTGCGCGAGCAGCGCGCCGAGGCGCCCCGCGAGGCTGTAGGTGATCGCAGGTTCGGTTGCGCCGACCGGGGGACCCGGCCAGGTGCTCAGGAACCAGAGCACGATCGTCAGTGACAGGATCACGCCGCCGACGCGACCCAAGAACACCTCGAGGCGCTGCCAAAGGCCGATCCTGAGGTTGCGAAGGCTCGGCCAGTGATAGCTCGGGAGTTCCATCTGCAAGGGGTGGAGCTCGCGCGTGCCGCCCAGGCGCTTCAGCACCCACGCCACCAGGAACGCCCCGCCCACACCCGCGACGTAGAGCGCGAACAGCGTCAGGCCCTGCAGTCCCACGCCGAAGCTGAGAGTGCGGTTCGGCACGAACGCGCCGATCAGGAGCGCATACACGGGCAGGCGCGCCGAGCACGTCATCAGTGGCGCGATCATGATCGTGACGAGCCGGTCACGCGCGTTGGGAATCGTGCGCGTCGCCATGATCCCCGGGATCGCGCACGCGAAGCTCGACAGGAGCGGAATGAACGAGCGGCCCGACAGCCCGACGCCGCCCATCAGCCGATCGAGCAGGAACGCGGCGCGCGGCAGGTAGCCCGAGTCCTCGAGCAGCAGGATGAACGCAAAGAGGAGCACGATCTGCGGCAGGAAGACGAGCACGGCGCCGGCGCCGGCCAGCACGCCGTCAACGAGGAGGCTGCGGAGGAGTCCCTCGGGCAGCACCGTGCCAACCCAGTGCGCCGCCATGCCGATCAGCGCCGTGATGCCCTGCATGAAGGGCTGTGCCCAGCTGAAGACCGCCTGGAACATCAGGAAGAGAATCGAGGCGAGCACGAGCGGGCCGACGACCGGATGCAGGAGCACGCGGTCGAGCCGGTCGCTCGGGGTCTCGCCACTGCCCGACTCGAGCCCGAGCACCCCGAGCACCCGCGTCACCTCGGCCTGGTCGCGCGCGAGCGCCGCGCGATCGAGCGCAATGCTTTCGGCCCTCTCGCCACTCGCGGGGGCTGCCCGGGCGACGGGTGACTCGGGGGGCGCCGCGCGGTCGAGGTGCTCGAGCAGCGCCTGCGCCCCGCCCGCGCGAATGCCGATCGTCTCGATCACGGGCAGCCCGAGTTCGCGACCGAGCGCCTCGGCATTGAGTGGCGTGCCGGCACCGCGCGCGAGGTCGACCATGTTGAGCGCGACGACGACGCGATGTCCGAGGCGCTTGAGTGCGAGCACGAGCTGCAGGTGACGGCGCAGGTTGCTCGCATCGACGACGGCGACGACCGTGTCCGGCGCGCGCTCATCCGCGAGGCGCCCGAGCACGAAGTCGCAGGTAATGCGCTCATCCGGCGTGCGGGGACGCAGGCTGTACGCGCCGGGTAGATCGAGCACGCGCACCGCGCGGCCGGAGGGCGTGCGCAGCCGCCCTTCCTTGCGCTCGACGGTGACGCCCGCGTAGTTCGCGATCTTCTGGCGGCTGCCGGTCAGCAGGTTGAAGAGCGCCGTCTTCCCGCAGTTCGGGTTGCCAACGAGCGCAACGAGCGGCTCGAGCGCCGCCGCGTTCACGTCACGTCGCCGACCGGCTCGACGAGGACGCAGGCAGCTTCCGCGAGCCGAAGCGCAAAGGTGCTGCTCCCGACCCGCACCGCGATGGGATCGCCGAGCGGCGCCCGCGCGAGCACGCGCACGCGCTCGCCCGCGACGAAGCCGATCTCGCCGAGGCGCGCCGCGAGGTCATCGCCGCCGTCACCCTGCGGAGCCCGCACCGCGACGACTTCGGCGGTCCGTCCCGGTGCCAGCGTCGCGAGCACGCCGCCGCCTTCGTAGCCGCGAAAGGCGGCCGACGAATCCAGCGAGAGCTCGGGACGGGGGAACGGACGAACGGCCACGGGGAGTCTCGAATGCGAACGGACCCCAATTGTAGATGAGAATCACTCGCATTTGTATCCGGCCGTCACAATCGGGAGAGACGCCGCGACCCTGCCCTCAGTGATTGCTCTCGATCGCGCCCATCCCGGCGAGAAAATCCAGGATTTCCAGGGTCTTGGCCGCCAACAAGGGCTGATCGGCCCGGCTCTCGACGTTGAGCCGGAGGAGCGGTTCGGTGTTCGAGGAGCGCAGGTTGAGCCGCCAGCGCTCGAACTCCATCG
>CAYNCY010000560.1:0-2716 GCA_964395195.1 uncultured Steroidobacteraceae bacterium | reverse complement strand
CGAGTGCACGATGAACATGTAGAGGCACACCACCGAGAAGAACGCCTCGGCGACGATCTCTGGCGACGAGAACCAGTCGTTGGTCTCGCCGCGATCAAGCATCAGCTGGAAGAGGCCGACGGCGAGCGACAGGAACAGGAAGCCCTTGATGTCGAAGGGACGGTGCTGCTCGGTGCGGCCCTTCGGCATCGCGATGACGAGTGCGAGGAAGGCGAGCACGCCGACGGGCAGGTTGATGTAGAACGCCCAGCGCCACGAGAACTCGTCCGTCAGCCAGCCGCCGAGCGTGGGGCCGAGGATCGGGCCCACCATCACGCCGACGCCCCAGAGCGCCATCACGCGGCCGTGGCTCTCCTTCGGAAACTCCTGCAGCAGCACGACCTGGCAGAGCGGCACGAGCGCGGCGCCGAAGGCGCCCTGCAGCATCCGGAAGAGCACCATCTGCGTGAGGCTGGTCGCAACGCCACAGAGGATCGAGCCGACGGTGAAGCCCGCGATCGAGATGAGGAGCACGCGCTTGAGGCTGAAGCGCCCGCCGAACCAGCCGGCGAGCGGCGTCGCGATCGCGCTCACGACGATGTACGCGGTCACGATCCAGGCGGCCTGGTCCTGGGTCGCCTGCAGGCTCCCCTGCATGTGCGGGAGCGCGACGTTGACGATCGTCGAGTCGATCGAATAGAGGAGCGTCGCGAGCACCGTCGCCGCCGCGAGCAGGATGCGCGAGCCTGAGTTCGGAGGGCTCATCGCCCGCTCAGTGCGCGCGCCCGAACCAGCGATCGAAGCGCGTGTGGGCGCCGGTGTCGATCTCGGCGGTCACGCTCATGCCATCGCGAAGCGGCGGATCCCCGTCCTTGAGATCGAGCGCGATCCGGACCGGTATGCGCTGCACGACCTTGACCCAGTTGCCGGAAGCATTCTGCGCGGGCAGGAGCGAGAACTGCGCGCCCGTCGCCTGCGCGATCGTGTTGACGTGCCCGCTCCAGCGGTGCTGCGAGTAGGTGTCGACGTCGATCTCGACCGCCTGGCCCGGGCGCACCCATTCGAGGTCGGTTTCCTTGAAGTTCGCCTCGACGTACAGGCTCTTGTCGGTGACGATCGCGAATGCGGGCCGGCCGATCTCGACGCGCGCACCGACCTTCGGCAAGTGGCTCGCGATGCCCGACTGCGGCGCGCGGATCACGGTGTGGTCGAGGTCGAGGCGGGCGCGGTCGAGCTCGGCGAGCGCGACCTGGACGGTCGGGTAGCTGTCGGTGGGCCGGTCGGGCTTGCCCCCGAGGCGCGCGCTCGTCTGCTCGAGCTGCAGCGCGAGTACGTGCGTCGCGCCCTGCGAGAGCTCGAGCGACTTGTCCGCAGCATCGAGCGCGGACGCGGAGATGAGCTTGCGGGCCGCGAGTTCCTTCTGGCGCTGGAAATCCCGGTCGGTGAGCTCGGCCGCGCGGCGTGCGACGCCGATCTCGCCGTTCTTCTCGTGGTAGGCCGCCTTCAGCGTCTCGACGTCGGCGCGGGCCGCGGCGAGCTTCGACTCGGCACCCGCGACCTGGATCCGGTAGACGGAGTCATCGAGCTTCAGGATCGGCTGGCCGGGAGCCACGTGCGCATTCTCGGGGACGGCGACCTCGACGACGTTCGCCGAGACCTGGGGAGCCACGTCGACGCGGTCCTGCTGGATGTAGGCGTTGTCGGTCGAGACGTAGCGACCGGCGCTGCCGTAGACGTAGACGCCGACGACGACCACCACGAGCGGCAGTCCCCACAGCAGGAGGCGCCGCGTCCAGGGCGACTTCTGCGTCTCGGTCTCGAGCGCCTCGGGGCGCGTGGCGGCGTCCATGTCAGGCCCTCCCCGTCGACAGGTTCGTGCAGATGCGGGTCAGCTGGCGCACGAGAGTCGCCTGCTCGGTGCGCGTGAGGCCGCGAGTCGCGCGCTCGGTGGTCGCGGCGCTCTGCCGGTCCATGCGCTCGACGAGCGGCTCGCCCGCGCGATCGACGAAGACCCGCAGCGCCCGGCGGTCGGCCGGATCCGGCACGCGGCGCACGTAGCGCCGCTCGACCAGCTTGTCGACCATGCGGCCGAGCGTGACCGCGGTGACCTCGAGGCGCTGCGCGAGTTCGGCCTGGCGGGAGCCCGGGTTCCGGTGCACGTAGAAGAGGAGCTTGGCGAGCGCAGGGGTCAGGCGCATGCCCTTCGAGCGCTCGCGGAAATCCCGCCTGAGCAGCCGTACCGCGTCCACCAGCAGGTAACCGAGCGCTCGCTCGGGTGCGTAGTCAGCGCTCATTTCGTCGTCCGGGGGAGATAGTAAGCAATGCACATTATATGCTTAGCTTATCAAACCGCCCGGACGCTGTCATGCGCGGCCGGTCACGGAATTACCGGGCTTTCCGGGGGTTGGCGCGGCCGGCCTGCCGGCCCGGCGGGCGGGGAAACGGCGCGGGGCGCCGGGCGCCCCGCGCCCTCAGGCGACCTGCTGGCTCGAGCGGGCGTCGCCGGGCGGGGAGCCCGTGCGCGTGCCGAGCTCCTTCGGGTCGAAGTCATCGACGTGCACGATTTCCATGACGCGCCGGTCGTAGTCGCGCAGCTGCGCCGCCTCGGGCTCGGTGATGATCCCGGCGGCCAGCGCCTGCTGGATCTGCGCGGGGAGGTCGAGCGCGGTCACGCGCCCCGTCTTGACTCCCTCGACGCGGATGCGCTTTTCGATCGGCTCCGCCATCAGCGAGAGCA
>CAYNCY010000559.1:0-2719 GCA_964395195.1 uncultured Steroidobacteraceae bacterium | reverse complement strand
AGCGTCTCGATGGACAGCCAGAGCTCCTCGCGCGTTGCGAAACTATCGCGGACGCGGCCGTTCGGGGCGCGGAGTTCACTCGCGCATTATTTGATGCGAAGGGGAGCATATGACTCATTCCCACCCTCCGGCCTAGAACTGTTGCAATGCGCAAAGACTCAGCCCTTGGGGGCGCAAACCCTGTGGGAGGCGCGGCTAGGGTTGGCATTCTCAGCGGGCAGCTCGAGAGCCTGCGGGGCAAACTGTGCGAGCGCCTACGACGCGATCGGACGGAACTCGCGCGGCTGTGCGGCGAGCACAGGGAGCGAGCGCCTGAGCCGTCGACCAGGGCGCGGTTGATGATCCTGGCGCACGGCGTTCACGGCGTTTCAGGCTCCTTCGGCTATTTGGAGCTGGGCGCGTGTGCTGCGGCGCTCGAAGTCGCCGTACGTAAGACAATCGAGTCCGGCGCGAAGTGGGATAGCAAACACATCGACCGCCTGGTGGCCGCGCTCCTCAGGCAACTTGACTCGGTTGCGGGCAGCGACAGGCTGCAGCAAGGTTCTAGCGCGAAGGAGGGTCGCTCCGGCTAACTCCGCTGCACTGCGGCATCCATCAATGCCGGCGGCCGGGCACGATCCACGCGAACTCTATTACCGAGTCCATCTGTCGCTTATTGCTCTATTGGAGGGATCCTTCGCCGACCTGACCGTGCCCCCCACTATCCGGACCCCAAATCGCGGCTCTCAATATGGATGTCGAATGAGCACGCTAATTGATGCGCACCCAACGAAAGAGCACGACGCCCTTTCGCCGGCCCGCATAGCGGCCGCGTTCCGCCAGGTCACGACGACACGCAGCGACGCATTGATGCGGTGCACACGCGCCGCTGAATGCCTGCACCGAGGCTGACGGTGGCAACTATTCTCCTCATAGACGACAACGTCCCGAATCGGCACCTCCTTGCCGCAGTGCTTCATCGCGCGGGACACGTGACGCTCGAGGCGACCGACGGCGCCGAAGGCTTGGCAGTTGCCCGCGCGACGCCACCCGATCTTGTGATTTCTGACGTCCTTATGCCGTCGATGGATGGCTACGAATTCGTCCGCCAGCTCCGAGCCGATCGTCATCTGGCGACGACTGCAGTTATCTTTTATACGGCTCATTACCACGAACGCGAGGCACGCGAGCTGGCCGCCGAATGTGGTGTGGCCCGCGTACTGTTGAAGCCATCGCGATCGGCTGACGTACTGGAGGCTGTCGAGGCCGTCTTGCGGAATGACGTAGCCGCGGCAACGGCCTCGGTCAGCGAGGAGCGATTCGAGACCCAGCACCTACGCCTACTGACCAACATGCTCGCCGATAAGGCCAGCAAGCTACTCGCATCGAACGCACGCCTGGCCGCGCTCGCGGACCTGAATCTCTACCTCGCGGCGGAACGCGACCCGCGCGTGCTGTTGGACAACGTCTCCGATGGCGCCCGCCGTCTGCTTGGGGCGCGCTACGCCGTTCTAGCTGTTTCGGAGATTCCCGACTCGACGGACATTGTCGTTTCCACCAGTGGCGTCACGTTTGAGGGCCCAGTCCCGCCACCCGTTGCTCCGCATCTGGATCCTGGCCCTCTGGGACGCGTTTACCGTGAAAGGGAGCCGTGGCGGGGACAGGAGTCCCACGGTCGACCGGCGTCGGCTGGCCTTCCCAGCGGATACCCCGAGGCACGCTCGTTCCTCGCAGTACCGATCGGCGCGCTTCACGACACCTACGGTTGGCTCTGCGTGGCGGACAAGCTTGGCGCTGACAGCTTCGACGACGAGGACGAGCGCGTGTTAGGCCTGTTCGGGGCGCAGGTCGGACGGATGTTTGAAAATGGCCGGCTCTACCGAACGGTGCAGCGTCACGCAACTCAACTCGAGCGCGAGATCGAGGAACGCGAGCGGGCTACGGTGGCGTTGCTTGAGAGCGAGGAACGATTCAGACAGCTCGCGGACAATATCGACGAAGTGCTGTTTGTCACCACCCCGGACTACACCCAGACTCTTTATATCAGCGCCGCTTACGAACGCATCTGGGGAGTTCCGCGCGATCCCGCCGCTCAGGGTACGGGCTGGACAGAAGCCATCGTCGATGACGATCGCGCGCGGGTGCTTGAACATCTGCGGCGCCGAGTCGGGACAAGAACGACGGACGAGATTGAGTATCGGATCCAAAGACCCGACGGGTCCATTCGCTGGATCGCCGCGCGTTCGTTCCCGCTATGCGATGCGAGCGGAACGCCATTTCGAATCGTGGGCGTTGCGGCAGACATCACGGAACGCCGCAAAGCGAACACGCGTATCCGATCTCTGAATCGCGTCCACGCCATGTTGAGTGGCATCAACTCGTTGATTGTCCGAGTGCGCCTGCGTGGCGAGCTGTTCGCGGGTGCGTCACGGCTGGCGGTTTACAAAGGCGGGTTTCGCCTCTCGTGGATTGGCTGGGTTGACCCGGACAGCGGCGAAATTACGGCGGTCGCCCATGCCGGCGACAACTCCGATCTCGCCCGATCGCTATCGTCGCGACTCGCCGACGCGCCAATATCGGACGGTCTGATTGCCGAGTCGATCGTGCAACGGCGCCCTCGAATCTGCAACGACCTGGCGGTCGACGCAACCCCTATGCCCTACCGTGACGCGATGCTGGCGCGCGGGTTCCGCTCCGTCGTCGCACTGCCGCTCTTGACCCAGGACCGCGCGGTCGGCTG
>CAYNCY010000558.1:0-2720 GCA_964395195.1 uncultured Steroidobacteraceae bacterium | reverse complement strand
TCGCCGCCGGGATGACCCGGAACGGCGGTACGCCCGTGCCGCGCTTCAGGCGCGTCAGCAGCGTCTCGAGCGTCGCACGCGTCTCCCCGTAGGTACGATCGTGGACGATGCGCATCTCGGGTGAGTGCGGCACGAGGCTCCAGAACACGAGCCAGGTCCGAAAGAGCGCCGGGTCGAGCGCGTCGGGGGCGAAGGAGGCGCGGAAGAACGCGGCCAGGCGCTCGAGTGGCTCGCCGCTGACGGCGAGCGCGTGCTCGCGGCTGGCGGCGAGCAGCGTCGTCGCGAGCGAGTCGTACGCCGCCGCGACGAGGCCGGCGATCCCGGGAAAATAGTGGTTGATGAGCCCCATCGAGACGCCGGCCTCGGCGCTGATGCGCCGCACCGACACGCCCTCGTGGCCGTGCTTGCGCAGGCACGCGAGCGTCGCCGCCACGAGTTCCTCGCGGCGCGCCTCCGGGGGTTCGCGCCGGAACTTGGGCTCCGCCGCGGGACTAGATCGCTTCACCGGCCCGCGTTCTCAGGAACCGGAGGCGGCTGTCGACGTCTTCCTTGTTGAGGTAGACGCCGGCGAGGCGCCGGTAGCCCGTGTACGCATCGCGGGCGTGCAGCACGCGCCAGTTGTCGAACAGGAGCACCGAGCCCGGCAGCAGGCGCCGGCGGTGCTGCAGGCGCGCATCGCCGAGGAGCGCGTTGAAGCTCGCGAGTGCGCGGTAGAACGCCATCTGGCGTGCCGGCGGCAGCGTGAACGGCGCGCGATCGTAGTTGTTGTAGCTGACCTGCACGAGCTCGCCCGAATCATCGAGGCGCAGCAGCGGGCGGCGCGCCATCAGGTGGATGCCACGGCCGTGATCGAGGTACTGCCCGGGGATCGCGACCTCGGTCAGGAGCCGGTAGTCCTCCGGCTTCTCGCGCTTGAGGATCCGCGCGATCTCGAAGCCATCGAGCAGCACGTTCTCACCGCCCGTGCAGTCCGCCGCGAGGCAGTGGAACATCTGGTAGCCGGGCGCATCGATGCTGTAGGTTCCGTCGGTGTGCGGGCCAATCGCCATGCTCGTGTAGGCTGTGTCCTTGTGCTCCAGGTTCGCCGTGAAGTCCCAGTAGCCGCCGAAGATCGTCTCGCGCGTATAGGCAATGCGTGCGGCGACCGCCTTGGTGGCTTCCGGCGTGCCCGGCACTCCCTCGACGAAGCAGAAGCCGAGCCGCGCGGTGTGCTCGAGGAACGCCTTGAGCGTCGGATCGTCGTGCATGAACGCTTCGTACGGCACCTGCGGCACGGCGCCCTGGATGCTGTCGCGGTCCCAGGTGGTGATCGCCCCCGGCAGGACGTCCGGGTTCACCCGCAGATCCGCCAGGAAGCGCGCCTCGAAGCGGCTGACGTGGCCGCCCTCGGCCCACTCGACCTTGAGGACCCTGCCCTCTTCCTCGACCGCGACGTGGCGTGCGGCGATGTCGGGGGCAATGCCGAAGGTGTTGACGAGGCGCTGTTTCGTGTCCGGGTGCATGCTCTCGACGGACTGGCAATTGTCCCGGAGCCACATCAGTGGCAACGTGGCGCTCGGCCGGCCGTCGCCGAAGTCGAGCTCGACGTCATGGCCCATGACCCGTGCTGCATTTAAGGTTGCGCTCATCGTCGATCTCCGTGTCGAGCCGTCGTTTCGCTATTATGCGACCGCATAATAGCACATCCGGGGCGGCCCGCCAGTCCCTTAACTTAACCCCGAGGAAGACCCCCGCGTGACGCACGAGCCGAGGCGGAATTTCACCAGCGACAACGTGACCGGTGCCGCCCCCGAGATGTTCGCGGCGCTCGCCGCCGCAAACGACGGCCAGGCGGCGGGCTACGGCAGCGATGCGCTGACCGCTCGCCTGCGCGAGCGCGCTCGCGCCGTGTTCGAGTGCGACCTCGAGATCCTGCCGGTGACGACGGGGAGCGCCTCCAATGCGCTCGCGCTGTCACTCCTCACACCGCCCTTCGGCGCCGTCTACTGCCACGAGACCGCGCACGTGATGACCGACGAGTGCGGCGCGCCGGAGTTCTACTCGGGCGGCGCGAAGCTCCTGTGCCTGCCCGGCCGGCACGGGCGGCTCGACCCGGCCGCGATCGACGCCTCGATGGCGATGATCGGCACGATGGGCGTCCACCACGTGCAGCCGCGTGCGGTGACGCTCTCCCAGGCGACCGAGTGGGGCACGGTCTACAGTCTCGGTGCGCTCAGGAAAATCAGCGCAACCGCGCGCACGCACGGCCTCAAGGTGCACATGGACGGCGCGCGCTTCGCGAACGCCCTCGCCCACCTCGGCTGCTCGCCCGCCGCGGCAACCTGGCAGAGCGGCGTCGACGTCCTCTCGCTCGGTGCCACCAAGAACGGCGCCTTCGCCGCCGAGGCCGTGGTGCTGTTCGATCCCAAGCTCAAGGACGAGCTCGCCTTCCGGCGCAAGCGCGCCGGCCACCTCTGGTCGAAGATGCGTTTCCTGAGCGCGCAGCTCCTCACCTACCTCGAGAAGGATTTCTGGCTGAGGAACGCCCGCCATGCGAACGGCCTCGCGACGCGCCTCGCCGCCGGGCTCGAG
Organism: uncultured Steroidobacteraceae bacterium; assembly: GCA_964395195.1. Taxonomy (GTDB): domain Bacteria; phylum Pseudomonadota; class Gammaproteobacteria; order Steroidobacterales; family Steroidobacteraceae; genus CAIKZZ01. Next base: position 149 of record CAYNCY010000558.1, on the reverse strand, counting down.
GGCGCCGGGGGACGGCTCGTGGCGCCGGTCGAGGCGAATGAGCTCTTCGTGGTGTTGCCACCGGCCGCGATCACGGGACTGCGCGCCGACGGCTACGATTTCTACGACTGGCCGGCGCCGCGCGATGAGACAGGCCCGGTCGTGCGACT
>CAYNCY010000557.1:0-2723 GCA_964395195.1 uncultured Steroidobacteraceae bacterium | reverse complement strand
CGCGCTCGGCGCGCGCCGCGCGCTCCTCTCGCGACTTCCCGCCCGCCCGCACGCGCAAGCGTGCGGGCGGTGTCGTTTGTGGGGGGCTATTTCGGGGCGCTGTCGCCCTGGAACTTGATCGCGGTCGCGCCCTCGATCGGGCCCTTGATTACCGCGCGATCGCTGACGTAGAGCACGACCTTCTGGTCAAAGTGCATGGGTCCCCCGATCGTGACTCCCGGGCCGATCACGATGCGCGGCGGCGTATGGCCGAAGAGGCTCCAGTTGCTGCCCTCGTGGTCCATGCGTATGCCGCCGTCGATGCGCGCGCCGTTCGAGACGTCGATCGAGCCGGTCTGCGTCCTGAGCACGCCGGCGACATGCGCGCCGTTGATCTTCGCGTCGCCGTTGACGTTCGTGAGATTGCCGCTGACCTCGGCGCCGGGCTCGAGGTTCATGCCGCCGTTGACGGTGGTCGCGTTGCCGGAGACCTGCGCGCCGGCCGCGAAGGTGAGGCTGCCGTTGACCGTGGTGACCGAACTCGCGTGGGCGCCGGCGGCGAGCCGCACGTGGCCGTTGACGGTGCTGACGGCAGCGACCTGCGCACGCTCGCCGATGTCGATGCCGCCGTTGACCGTCGCGACGTCGGCCGCCGACGCGCCGGCGGCGATGTCGATGGAGCCGAGTACCTTGCTGACCGATTCACCGCTCCCCCACGCGACCGCGGCAACCGCGATGCCGACCACGAGTACGATTGAACGCATGTCTGTCCCCCAGCGGCTGGCTGCCGCGCTATTGGTAACTTAGACGCGAGCAACGTCGTTTTGGTTTCAATGGCCGATCGCGACCTGCGAGCGACGGGTTTTCTTTTGCCGGAGGCCGTGTAACGCTCCTTGGGATGAACATTCCCCTCCCCCCCGACATCGATTCGACCGTCCGGCATGCCCTCGCCGAGGACGTCGGCGCAGGCGACCTGACGGCGAGCCTCGTCCCCGCCGAGGTGCAGGGTCACGCCCGGGTGATCACGCGGGAAACCGCGATTGTCTGCGGCGTCGCCTGGGTCGATGCGGTATTCCGGCAACTCGACCCGAGCGTCCGCATCGAGTGGCACGTGGCCGATGGCGCCCGGGTGGCGCCGAACGACCTGCTCTTCGAGGCGAGGGGGTCCGCCCGGCCGCTCCTGACCGGCGAGCGCACGGCGATCAACTTCCTGCAATGCCTCTCCGGCACCGCGACCCAGACGAATCGCTACGTCGAGGCGGTCAAGGGCACGAAGTGCCAGATCCTCGATACCCGCAAGACCCTGCCCGGCCTCAGGCTCGCGCAGAAATACGCGGTGCGCTGCGGGGGTGGTCGCAACAAACGCATCGGGCTCTTCGACGGGATCCTGATCAAGGAAAACCACATCGCGGCCGCGGGCTCGATCGGCGCCGCCGTCGCCGCCGCGCGGGCGCTAACGCGCCAGGTGCCGGTCGAGGTCGAGGTGGAGACGCTGGCCGAGCTCGAGGAGGCGTTCGCGGCGAACGCGGACCTCGCGCTCCTCGATGACTTCTCGCTCGCCGACTTGAGCGAAGCGGTCGTTCGCAACCGCCGTCGCGCGCGCCCGCTTGAGCTCGAGGCCACGGGCGGCGTTGATCTCGACAACATCGGGGCAACCGCCGCGACGGGCGTCGATTTCATCTCGGTGGGATCCATCACCAAGCACGTGCGCGCGATCGATCTCTCGATGCGCCTCGCGCTTTCGCGCTGAAGCCGCCTAGGGCTCGCCGCTGACGCTGCGCTCGGCGGGGCCGCGCTGGATCTTCTGCGGCCGCGCGACGCCGTAGCCCTGGGCGTAGTCGACGCCGAGGTTCCTCAGCATCGTGATGATGTCGTCGTTCTCCGCGAACTCGGCGATCGTGCGCTTGTTGGTCAGGTGCCCGATCTCGTTGATCGAACGCACCATCTCGCGGTCGATCGGGTCGTGGAGGATTTCCTTGACGAAGCTGCCGTCGATCTTGAGGAAGTCGACCGGGAAGTGCTTGAGGTAACCGAACGACGAAAGTCCCGTGCCGAAGTCATCGAGCGCGAACTTGCAGCCGAGTTCCTTGAGCGCCTGGATGAAGCGGTTCGCCTGCGAGAAGCTCGCGATCGCCGCCGTCTCCGTGATCTCGAAGCAGATGCGCCTGGCATCGAGACCGGTGCGATGGAACTGCTCGATCACGAACGGCAGGAACTTGTCGTCGCCGAGGCTCTGGCCCGAGAGGTTGATCGAGCACATCGCGAGCTTGTCGCGCTCATCCGCCTCCGACACGAGCCACCTGAGCGTGTTCTCGACCACCCAGCGGTCGATGGACGGCGTCAGGCCGTAGCGCTCGGCGGCGGCGATGAAGTTGTCGGGCGTGATGATCTTGCCCTGCTCGTCGCGCATGCGGAGCAGGATCTCGTAGTGCAGTCCGGTCTCGTCCGTCTGCAGCGGCAGGATCGTCTGCCGGTAGAGGTCGAAGCGGCCTTCCTCGAGGGCGGTATTGATGCGCGCGGCCCACTGCATCTCGCGGCGGCGGCGCATCAGGTCGATGTCGTTCTCCTCGAAGCAGTGCACGCGGTTGCGGCCCTGCTCCTTGGCTGCCTGGCAGGCGCTGTCGGCGGCCGACAGCACCGACGCGACGTCCTCGTTCTCGGGCGCGATCGGCACGACGCCGATGCTGACGCCGAGGCGGAACGTGCGCTCCTCCCACTGGAAGCGGCAGTTGCGCACGGCCTCG
>CAYNCY010000556.1:0-2740 GCA_964395195.1 uncultured Steroidobacteraceae bacterium | reverse complement strand
GTGCCCGGCAAGACCATCAAGGCGCTCAAGAACGTTTCGATCAACGAGCCGTTCTTCCCGGGCCACTTCCCGCACCGGCCGGTGATGCCGGGCGTGCTGATTCTCGAGGCGCTCGCGCAGGCCGCCGGCATCCTCGCGTTTCGGACGGCGGACGTGATTCCGGACGAGAACACGCGCTTCTTCTTCGTCGGCATCGACGCTGCGCGCTTTCGCCGGCCGGTCGAGCCGGGCGATCAGCTCATCCTCCACGCCGAGTTCCAGCGCGCGATGAAAGGCATCTGGAAGTACGGCACGCGCGCCGAGGTCAACGGCACGCTCGTCTGCAGCGCCGACATGATGGTCGCGCCGGAAGTGAAGGGCTAGGGAGTGGGGCGGATCCATCCGACGGCGATCGTCGACCCGGGCGCGAAGCTCGCGCCGGACGTCGAGGTCGGTCCCTACTCGATCATCGCGGCCGAGGTCACGCTCGGCGCGGGTTGCGTCGTCGGCCCGCACGTGGTGCTGAAGGGCCCGACCGTGTTCGGGCGCGAGAACCGCATCTCGCAATTCGCCTCGATCGGCGATGACCCGCAGGACAAGAAGTACCACGGCGAGCGCACCTATCTCGAGATCGGCGATCGCAACGTCTTTCGCGAGTGCGCCACCGTGCATCGCGGCACCGAGGCCGGCATCGGCGTGACCCGGATCGGCAGCGACAACCTGTTCATGGCCTACACGCACGTCGCGCACGACTGCATCGTCGGCAGCCACTGCATCCTCGCCAACTACTCGGGCCTCGCCGGCCACGTCGAGGTCGATGACTGGGTGATCCTCGGGGGCTACTCGGGCGTGCACCAGTTCTGCAAGCTCGGCGCGCACGCCTTCCTCGCCAACAACGCGACCGCGACGCGCGACGTACCGCCGTTCGTGATGGTGGCGGGGGCGCCCGCCGAGCCCAAGGGCATCAACGCCGAGGGCCTGAAGCGCCGCGGCTTCACGCCCGAGCAGATCGCCAACATCAAGTCGGGCTACAAGGTGCTCTACCGCTCCGGGCTCAAGCTCACCGAAGCGACCACCGAGCTCGAGCGCCTGGTTCCCGAGCAGCCCGAGCTGCGCGCCTACCTCGATTTCCTGCCGCGCATGACGCGGAGCCTGATCCGGTAATGGCGGGAGAGGCGCCCGCCGGCGGGGCGAGGGCGGCAGGCACCGACACGCGCATCGTCCTCGTCGCGGGCGAGACCTCGGGCGACAACCTGGGAGCTGGCCTCATCGAGGCGCTCAGGGCGCGCCGCCCGGAGCTCGTCTTCGAGGGCATCGCCGGACCGCGCATGCGCGCCGCGGGATGCACGCCCTGGGCCGACGCCGAGCGGCTCTCGGTCATGGGACTCGTCGAGGTGCTAAGGCACCTGCCGGATCTCTTCAGGCTGCGCCGGGAGATCGAGGCGAGGACGCTCGCCGCCCGCCCGGCGCTCTTCATCGGCATCGATTCGCCGGAGTTCAACCTGTCGCTCGCCGCGCGCCTCAAGCGCCAGGGCCTGCCGACCGTGCAGTACGTGAGCCCGCAGGTCTGGGCCTGGCGGCAGGGACGGGTCGCGAAGATGGCGGTGACGCTCGACCTGGTCCTCTGCCTCCTGCCCTTCGAGAAGCGCTTCTACGACGGCCACGGCCTCGCCGCGGAGTTCGTCGGCCACCCGCTGGCCGATCGCCTGCCGCTCGAACCCGATCGCGCGGCGGCGCGCGCGACGCTCGGGCTCCCCTCGACCGCCCGCGTGGTCGCGCTCCTGCCCGGGAGCCGCCGGGGCGAGGTCGAACGCCTGGCGGATGACTTCATCGGCGCGGCCGCCTGGCTCGCCGAGGCGCGACCCGGCGTCAAGTTCGTGGCACCGATGGCGAACGCGGCCGTGCGCGAGCGCTTCGAGGCCGCGCTCGAGGCGAGGGCGCCGGGACTTGACGTCACGCTCCTCGACGGTCGGGCGGATCTGGCGCTCACGGCCGCCAATGTGGCGCTCGTCGCCTCCGGAACCGCGACGCTCGAGGCACTCCTCTGCAAGCGCCCGATGGTGGTCGCCTACAAGGTGGCGCCGGCGACCGCGTTCCTGATCCGGCTCCTCGGCCTCATCAAGTCGCCGTTCGTCTCGCAGCCGAACCTGCTGGCCGGACGCGAGGTCGTGCCGGAGGTCGTGCAGGGCGCGGTCACCCCGGAGCGCCTCGGAGCCGAGCTCGATCACTGGTTCGAGGCCCCGACGCGGATCGCCGCGCTCGAGGCCGAGTTCCTCAAGATCCACGAGACCCTGCGGCGCGGCGCGAGCGAGCGCGCGGCGGAGGCGATCCTGAAGCTCGTCGATCGCGCCCGGCCGCCGGTGCTTCGTTGAGCCCGCGCTGGCGGCGCGAGTACCGCGTGGCGGGCGTCGACGAGGCGGGCCGCGGCCCGCTCGCAGGCCCCGTCGTCGCGGCGGCGGTCATCCTGCCGGCGCGACGCACGATCCGCGGGCTCGATGACTCCAAGCGCCTCGAGGCGGACGAGCGCACGCGCCTCGCCACCGAAATCCGCGCCGGCGCCATCGCCTGGGGCCTCGGCTGGGCGGATGCCGCCGAGATCGACGCGCTCAACATCCTCGAGGCGACGCTGCTCGCGATGCGCCGCGCACTCATCGCGCTGCCGGTGTGCCCGGCGCACGTGCGCATCGACGGCAATCGGGCGCCGCGCCTCGCCGGGCTCCCCTTCGAGTGCACCGGCGAGACGCTGATCCGCGGGGACGGG
>CAYNCY010000555.1:0-2753 GCA_964395195.1 uncultured Steroidobacteraceae bacterium | reverse complement strand
CACGTGAGGTGTATCGCCCATGCTACTGATTTGGCGGAGACAAGCGTGCATTCACGCCCCGCCGGGTGCCGAGGCTCAGGCGGCCGCTGGCAGGGCGACGCGCTCGGGCTCAGGGACCCGCAATGTCCGGCTGTCCCGCTCGCCGGGCCCCATCAGAAAGAGCCGCCCGTCCGGGCCTTCGGCCAGCGCCGAGCAATGCTCGACCCAGTCCCCGTCATTGCAGTATTCGATCCCGTCGACCACGCGCAGCGCCGGCAAGTGGATGTGGCCGCAAATGATCCCGTCGAGCCCGTGCCGCCTGGCCGCGTGCGCCGCCGCGTGCTCGAAGCGCTCGATGTAGCGGCGCGCATCGGGGACGCGCTGCTTGACCCAGGTCGCGAGCGACCAGTGTCCGAGCCCGAAGCGTCGCCGCACGGCCTGGACGCTCGCTCCGAGCCACAGCATCACGTCGTACATCCATTCGCCAAAATGCTTGAGGGCGCCTGAGAACTGCACCGCGCCGTCGAACTCATCGCCGTGCACCACGAGGAAACGTCGCCCATCGGCGGTCTCGTGGATGAAGTCGCGCCGCACCTCGACCCCCATGAATTGCGCACCGCAGAGCTCGCGCAGTTCCTCGTCGTGATTGCCGGGCACGTACACGATGCGGGTTCCGCTGCGCGCGAGCGCGAGGATGCGAGTCAGGACCGCCTGGTGGCTGGCCGGCCAAAAGAACGAGCGCCTGAGGCTCTGGATGTCGAGGATGTCGCCGAGCAGAACCAGCTGCTCCACGTCGATTCCCGTCAGGAACTCGAGCAGCCGCTCGGCCTGACAGCCGCGGTAACCGAGGTGGACGTCGGAAACGAACACCGTTCTCAGCGCCGGCCGCCGCGCGCCAGTCAGGCTCATGGAACTCCCCACCACGGGCAACGGAGCGACTATCGGCGTCGCACGTGACGCTCACGCGTCACTCCGAAGAACACTTCGTGACGGGGCGAGGCCCTACTGGTTGACGGCGTGCGCCGTCCGGTCCACCACCCGCTTCGGCGGGAAATTGCAGGTGAAGCGGCTGCCCACCCCTTCCTTGCTCTCAATCTCGAGCGTCGCGCCGTGGCGCTGGAGGGCGTGCTTGACGATCGCAAGGCCGAGCCCCGACCCGCCGGTCGCCAGCGCGCGGCCGGGATCAACCCGGTAGAACCGCTCGGTAATGCGGGGCACGTGCTCCGGCGCGATGCCAACCCCGGTGTCGGCGACGCTGAAGTGCGCACCGTCCGCGTCCACCCACCAGCGGATGTCGATGCGACCACCTGCCGGCGTGTACTTGACGGCGTTCGAGATCAGGTTCGAGAAGATCGAGTGCAGCTCCGCGTCCGACCCGAGGAGGCGCGCGTCGGACTCGAGCGCGAGCGTGACCTCGCGAGTCTTCCCGTCGCGCGCCAGCACCTCGCGGCGCAGCAGTGACAGCATGCCGCCGACGTCGACGGGATCGTTTCCGGCCTCCCCGCCCGATGCCTCGAGCCGCGAGAGCTCGATCAGCGCATCGACGACCGCACGCATGCGCTCGGCCTGGCGGCGCATCTCCTCGAGCGGCGCGCGCCATGTGGCGTCGATGCCCGGGTCGTCGGCGAGCGCATCGACGTACCCGCTGATGACCGTCAGCGGCGAGCGCAGCTCGTGCGAGGCATTGGCGACGAAGTCCTTGCGCATCGACTCGAGGCGCGCTTCGCGCGTCACGTCGCGCACGAGCAGCAACTGCTGGCCCGCGCCGTACGCGACCACGTGCAGCGAAAGGTGCACGCTCGCATCGACCGGCGAGCGCAACGGCACTGCATTCGAGAAATCGGCGCGTTCCAGGTAGCGGCTGAAGTCGGGCTGGCGGATCAGGTTGTCGATCCGCTGGCCGTAGTCGACCTTGCGGCGCAGGTGCAGGAGGCGCGCGGCGTTGCGGTTGAACCACTGGATCTCGCGCTCGGCGCTCATGACGACCACGCCGTCCGGCATCGCGGTCGTCATGCGCCGGAACTCGCGAAAGAGCTGCACGATGCGGCGCTTGTGGAACTGCTTGCGGCGGTAGATCCGCATCACGAGCGCGACGACATCGCCCCAGACGCCGTGGAAGTCGGGCGGCTCCTCGGTGCGCCGGCGCCTGAGCCAGTACTCGAGGCGGTAGAGGCGGATGTAGACGAGGAGCAGGTAGCCGCCGAGGACCGCGACCACCGTGAGCGACACCTGGCCGAGGAAATAGCCGGCGGTCCCCGCCACTGCCAGCACGCCGAGGAGTCGGGCAAGCGCGAATGACCAGGCGGGAGACATTGGGGCGGGTCGGGTCCTAGCTGGGTCGGGTCGAGAAGCGGTACCCCGCGCCGCGCACGGTCTGGACCAGGCCGTCGCACGCGAAATCCTCGAGCGCCTTGCGCAGGCGCCGGATGTGGACGTCGACCGTCCGCTCCTCGACGTACACGTTACCGCCCCAGACCCGGTCGAGCAATTGGGACCGCGAATAGACGCGCTCCGGGTGGGTCATGAAGAAGGACAGGAGCCGGTACTCGGTCGGGCCGAGCGGCACCGTCGACTCCCCGACGGTGACACGGTGGCCGGCCGCGTCGAGCATCAGGCCGCCCGCAGTCACGATGCCGTCGCTCGTGGCATTCGGCGAGCGCCGGAGTACCGCGTTGATCCGTGCCAGGAGCTCCCGCGGCGAGAACGGCTTCGTGACGTAGTCGTCCGCCCCGCTCTCGAGGCCGCTCACTTTGTCCTGCTCCTCGGCGCGGGCC
>CAYNCY010000554.1:0-2762 GCA_964395195.1 uncultured Steroidobacteraceae bacterium | reverse complement strand
CGCCGCGGTGCTGGCCGATCACCAGCACGAGGTAGACGACGCCGAGCACCGCCGCGACCGCCTCGACCGGCGAGACACCGGCCCAGGCGGTCGCCGCCCCGGCGAGGGCCTCGGCGAGGGTCACCGGGCGCACCCGCCGCCGGCCGCCGGCCGCAATGCACCGGCGGCGGGCGCGGGCTGATAGAATTCGGGGCTTGCCAGTCTGAGGTCTACCGCCCCATGGCCAAGCGCACGGTCCACGTATTCCAGATCGACGTCTTCACGACCGAGATGTTTGCGGGCAATCCGGCCGGCGTCGTGCTCGGCGCCGAGCGCCTCAGCGAAGCGGAGATGCAGGCGCTGGCGCGCGAGCTCAACAACTCGGACTCCGCCTTCGTGCTGCCGCCGGACGGTCCGGACCACGACGTCAAGCTGCGCTTCTTCACGCCGACCCGCGAGGTCGGCTTCGTCGGCCACGCCTCCGTCGCCGCGCACGTCGCCCGTCTCGCCGCCGGAACGGGCAAGCCCGGTCGCGTGCGGCAGAAGGTCCGAAGCGGAGTGTACGACGTCGAGATCGCCGGCAGCGCCGCGGTGCCGACTGTGACGGTCGCGATTCCCGTGCCGAGCTTCAATCCGCCGATCGACGCCGCGACGCGCAGCCGCCTGCTCGACATCCTCGGCATCGACACCGCCGCGCTCGACCCGAAGTGCCCGCTCGTCGTCACCAAGCGCACCAGCACGCGCCTCATGATCGGCCTGCGCTCGACCAGCGTGCTCGCGACGATCCAGCCGAACTTCGATGAGTTGAAGCGTCTGACGCCGCACATCGGCGCCGACGGTTTTTTCGTGTTCGTGCGTGACGCGCACGGGCCGGGTACGACCGAGTCGCGGCTCTTCTCGCCCGTGCTCGGCATCCCCGAGGACCCGGTCAGCGGCAACGCGCACGGCATGCTCGGCGCCTACCTCGTCGCCAACGGCCTCTTGCCGCTCGCGGACGGTCGCGGGCGTTTCCGCGGCTACCAGGGCCGCTCGGTCCTGAGGCCGGGCGAAGTCGACGTCGAGGTGCTGACCGAAGCGGGCATCCCGTCGCGGATCCTGATGAGCGGCACCGCGCGGGTCGTCTTCACGACCGAGATCACGCTCGACTGAGGTCGGCGGCGATCCGGAACAGTGGATCGCCGCACGCGCTAACCCTCCGGCCCGCATTGCGGCAAGGAGCGGCGCATCCATGACTGTCTGGCATCCAGCCTTTGCGCTCGCCGAGCTCGCGGCGGGCACGATGCGCGCGGTCACCGTGGGCGCGCGCGAGCTCGTGGTCTGCCGGACCGACACCGGCTGCTTCGCGCTCGACAACACCTGCACACACGCCGAGGCGCGCATGGTCGAGGGTCGGCTGCGCGGCACGCGGCTCGTCTGCCCGCTGCACGGGGGCGCCTTCGACGTGCGCTCGGGCGCGGTGCTCGGGGGCCCCGCCAGCTGTCCCCTCCCCGTCCATCCGCTTCGGATCGTCGACGGTCGGATCGAGATCGGCCTCGAGGACTGAGGCGTCGGCCGGGCCTTAGCCGGTCCCGGCGGCGTCGGGCTCGCGCGTCGGCGCGAGCTCCTTCTCCCAGTACGCGACGACCGCCGTCGCGATGGAGTTGCCGAGCACGTTGGTCGCGCTCCTCCCCATGTCGAGGAACTGGTCGACCGCGAGGATGAGAAGGAGTCCGGCTTCGGGTATGTGGAAGTGCGCGAGGGTCGCTGCGATCACGACGAGAGACGCGCGCGGCACGCCCGCCATGCCCTTGCTCGTGACCATCAGGAGCAGCAGCATCGACAGCTGCTGCGCCAAGCTGAGCGTGATGCCGTAGGCCTGCGCGATGAAGAGCGTTGCGAAGGTGCAGTACATCATCGAGCCCGCGAGGTTGAACGAGTAGCCGAGCGGCAGCACGAAGCTCGCGATGCGCTCGGACGCGCCGAAGCGCTCGAGCTGCTCGAGGGTTTTCGGATAGGCCGCCTCGGAACTCGCGGTCGAGAATGCGAGGAGCACCGGCTCCCGGATCAGGCGCACGAGCGTCACGACCCGCGCACCGAGCACGAGGAAGCCGAGGCCGAGCAGCACCAGCCAGAGCGTGCCGAGCGAGAGGTAGAACCCACCGATGAAGCGGCCGTAGGTCGCGAGGATGCCAAGGCCGTGCGCGCTCACCGTCGCCGCGACCGCGGCGAAAACGGCCGCGGGCGCGGTCAGCATCACGTAGCCGGTCACGCGCAGCATCACCTGCGCGAGCTCCTCGGTCAGCTTGAGGACGTGCTTCGCGCGCTCGCCGAGGCCCGCGATCGCCGTGCCGAAGAAGCCCGAGAACACGACGATCTGCAGGATCTCGTTGTTGGCCATCGACTCCGCGAAGGAGCGCGGCACGAGGTGCGTGACGAACTCCTTGAGCGTGAGCGAGGCCGTCGCGACCCCGGAGGCGGCGTCGGCCGGCGGGATCGGGAGCACGAGCCCCGCACCCGGCTGCAGCCACGTGACCATCACGATGCCGAGGAGGAGCGACAAGAGCGAGCCGAGCAGGAACCAGAGCAGGCTGTGCAGCGTCACGCGCCCGAGCGCCGAGCTCGCGCCCATGTTGGCGATGCCGCTGACCAGCGTCGAGAAGACCAGCGGCGCGATGATCATGCGGATCAGGCGCAGGAATACGTCGGTGACGAGGCTGAGGTATCCGACCACGTGGCTCAGCGCCTCGGGATCCTCGATGCGCGCGTGGATGAGCGCGCCCGCGCCGATGCCGAGCAGCATCGCG
>CAYNCY010000553.1:0-2777 GCA_964395195.1 uncultured Steroidobacteraceae bacterium | reverse complement strand
GCACCCTCGCCGAACCCCCGACCGTGCCGGCGGCGGCGACCGAAGCGAAGTCCGCCGCGCTCTGCGGGCGCGCGCACCTGCCCGAACTCGGGCGCGAGGATCTCTCGCACGCGCTCTACGCCTGCTTCGAGCACATCGGCAACCACGTGCCGTTCGAGGGCCGCTCGATCGTCCGCGCGAGCGCGCTCGAGCTCCTCGCCGAGCTCGACACGGGCGAGCGGCGCCGCGCGCTCTTCCGGGCACTCGAGCCGCTCTGGCAGGCCATCAACGCAAACGACGAGCCGACGAGTCCGTACCGGCGGCTGATCGCACTCGCCGCCCGGGACGCCGCGAAGAAGGGCTCATCGCCCGTGACCGACGGCGCACGCACGGTCGGCGCCTCGCCCGCCGAGGCGACGCGCTGGCTGACCGAGGTTCTCGAGGCGTGGCGCGCGGCGACCGCGGGTCCCCCGATCGAGCCCTGGGACTACTGGCACCACTACGGCAGCGGCGTCGCCCCGCTCGATGCGCGCGTGCCGCGCGCGGCGGTGCTCGCGCTCAGCAAGCGCTACTACCACGACCTCGGTGCCGACCTCGACGGACTCGGCGTGCTGCACGACCTCGAGGTCAGGCCCGGCAAGGCGCCGCTCGCCTACGCGGACTTCGTGCAGACCGGGCGCTCCACGCCGGCCGGCTGGCGACCCGCGATCTCGCGCGTGTCGGCCAACGTGGATCGCGGCGGACTCTTCGTGCTCAACGAGATCATCCACGAGGACGGGCACGCGGTGCACATGCAGGCGATCCGCACGCGTCCCGCATTCTTTGACCTGGGCGATGACCTGTTTGTCGAGGCCTTCGCCGACGTGACCTCGTGGAACGTCGCAGAGCCCGCCTGGCAGCAGCGCTACCTCGGAGAGAGCATCGATCTCGGCACCGGCCTTCGCGCGCTCTTTGCAAACGTGATGCTGGATGTCGCGTGGGGGCTCTTCGAGACGCGCATGCTCGAATCGCCGACGGCCGATCCGAATGCGGTCTGGTCCGACATCACGAGCCGCTACCTCAACGTGCGTCCGCACCCCGAACTCGCGTGGTGGGCGCTCAGGGTCCAGCTCGTGGACATTCCGGGCTACATGATCAACTACGGGCTCGGCGCGATCCTGACGGCGGAGCTCAGGGCGCGCATTCGTGCCGGAAGCGGCGACTTCGCCGCGGGAAACCCCGGGTGGTACCGATGGACCTCGGCCAACCTGCTGCGTCCCGGGTCATCCGTCGAGACGCCGGAACTCTTGGAGCGCTTCCTCGGGCGACCCGTGTCGGATGGCGCGCTGCTCGCCGAGATCGCGCGAATCGGCGGTCGGCGTCGCTGAGCCGCGCTCAGCGGGCGCCGTGCTGCTCGAGCAGGGCCGCGGTATCGGGCTCGTTGAGCGAGCGCGCGAGTTCGAGCGCGCTCTTCCCCGATCGATCGTGCACGTTGACGTTTGCGCCGGCGCCGACCAGCACTTGGGTGACTTCGAGCCGGCCGGCGCGGATCGCGGTCAGGAGCGGCGTGTCACCGGCGGCGTCCTCGGCCTCGAGCGGCGCGCCGTTCACGAGCAGCACGTAGACCCGAAGGTGATCCCCGGCGACGATCGCGCGCGGCAGTGCGCCCGGTGACTTCGCCTCGTCCGGTGCCAGGGAGATGCCGTCCGGCGCCTCGAGCTTCGCACCCTGATGCGGCGGCGGCGCAGCGGCCCCGACACTCGGCGCCCGTGTCGGGGCAGCGCCATCCCGCGCGCGCGACAGCGCGCTCGTTGCCGGTGCACTGAGTGCGAGTGCGCCGGAGGATTCGGCGCGCCCCGCGGTGACGGCGACGTCCCTAAGCGTCTGCGAGGGAGCTGCAGGTGCAGGCGCCGCCGCAGACGCCGGCTCCGGAAGCTGCAGCTCCCGCTGCGCCACCCCCGGTGACGGCCGCGGGGCGGGTGAGGCGTACGCCGGAGCCGCCTTCCTGGCGAGAAGTGCCTGCTCGGGCGCCACTGCATCCCGGCGCGCCGCCTTCTCCGCGAGACTGTCGCCGGCGGCGGCCGGCGGCGCACTTGAGTCCGCCGGGGCGGGTTGCGCGGCCGGTTGCATCGCATCGGCCGCGCGGTCGGCGGTGCTCGACAGCGTCGCGTCCCCGCCCTGGCCGACGCGATCGAGGTGCGGTGCCCACAGCATGAGCGCGATCCCCGCGACGGCAACGCCCGCCACCGCCGAGCGCCACCAGTAGCGATCGTTGGCGGCAGGCCGGGTCGTATCGATGGCGGGTTTTCCGGGCGGCTGCTGCGCGGCGGCAACCGTGCGCGCGTGCGCGAGGATCGCCCGGCGCGTCGCTTCGCTCGGACGGCTCGCGTCCGCCTCGCTCGCGCGCCGGTAGCGCTCCTCGAGCGAATCGTCCTCGGGACCGGGCGGCCGGGATTCGGTCATGCGTGCTCCAGGAGAAGCGCCTTGAGCCGCGCCCGAGCGTAGCGGAGCCGGCTCTTCGTCGTCTCGAAACTCGCGCCGGTGACTTGGGCAATCTCCTCGACGCTGAGTTCGCCCTCGGCGTGCAGCAGGAACGCCTCCTGCTGCGCGGGCGGCAGCGCCTCGACGGCCTTGAGGAGCGCTGCACCGGCCTCGGCCGACTCCGCCAGGCGCGCGGGCCCGGGACCCGAGTCGGTCAGGAATTCATCGACGCTCGCCTCCTCCGGGTCATCGAGCCGCACCTGCGGGCGTCGGGCGCGAAGCCAGTCGATCTTCCGGTGGTGGGCGATCGTGAAGAGCCAGGTCGTGAAGCGCGCGGT
>CAYNCY010000552.1:0-2779 GCA_964395195.1 uncultured Steroidobacteraceae bacterium | reverse complement strand
TCGGGGTCCATCGATGTTCAACAACCTCTTCGGCATTCACGAGCGCGCGCTCTACGCCGCCGCCGATCGCGTCGGCGTGCTCGCGACCAACATCGCCAATGCCGACACGCCGAACTTCAAGGCGCGCGACTACGACTTCCAGTCGATGCTCGCCGAGGCAGGCAGCGGTGGCTCGCTCGAGATGACCCGCACGCACGTCGGCCACCTGCCGATCCAGGCGAGCGGACTCACCGAGGACGACCTCAAGTACCGGAACCCGTTCCAGCCCTCGCTCGATGGCAACACCGTCGAGGCGCCGGTCGAGCAGGCGAAGTTCGCCGAGAACGCGGTGCGCTACCAGACGAGCCTCGATTTCATCAACCGCCAGGTCGCAGCCGTGCAGCTCGCGATCGCGGGTCAGTAGTTTCACGGCCGCCCTGCGGCGAAGCGAACCTTCCATGTCATTACTCGGCATCTTCGACATCTCGGGATCGGGCATGAACGCGGAGTCCCTGCGACTCAACGTCACCGCGTCCAACCTCGCGAACGCCGACTCCGTCGCGCCGACCGAGCAAAGCGCCTACCGCTCGCGCCACCCGATCTTCGCGACGCAGCTCAAGGCCTTCTCGGCCGATCCCGCCAGCGATGAGCCGGGTGTGGGCGTGCGCGTCCTCGACGTGATCCAGTCGGGCGCGGCACCGCTCAAGCGCTACCAGCCCGATCACCCGCTCGCCGATGCGAACGGCTTCGTCTATGGCTCCAACGTGAACCCGGTGGAGGAGCTCACCAACATGATCTCGGCGTCGCGCTCCTTCCAGGGCAACGTCGAGGTGATGACGACCGCCCGCGACCTCGTCCTAAAGACACTCGCGATGGGCCACTAGGAGACATGCCCCAATGACCGTCTCGACCAACCCGATCTTCAGCCCCTCGCTCCTCGCGCAGCTGAACGGCACCAACAGCTCGAGCTCGACGAGCTCGACCAGTTCGACGAGTTCGACGAGCGCGGGCTCCTCGACCGGCGGCCTCACGCAGCTCGACTTCCTCAACCTGATGATGCAGCAGCTGCAGAACCAGGACCCGACCAAGCCCATGGACGAGTCGACGATCATGGGGCAGCTGTCGCAGTTCGGGACGGTGTCCGGCATCGCCCAGCTCAACAGCTCCTTCACGAGCCTCTCGTCCCAGCTCGTCTCAAACCAGGCGCTGCAGGCCTCGAGCCTTCTCGGCCACAACGTGCTGGTCAACGGCTCGGCGGCACCGCTCAGCGCGGGTGGCAGCGTCAGCGGCGCCGTCAATGTCGCGAGCGCCGCGAATGGCGTCACCGTCGAGATCGTCAATGCCTCCGGCGCGGTCGTGAAGACGATCCCGCTCGGCAACGAGGGCACGGGACTCGCGAAGTTCACCTGGGACGGGTCGACCGATGCCGGCACGACGGCGCCCGCCGGAACCTACGGCGTCCTCGCCGGCGGCTCGGTCGCGGGCAAAGGCACGCAGTTCCAGACCCTGGTCCAGGCCCAGGTCACCAGCATCACCTTGAACGGCGCGAGCGGCTCGGGCGGGCTCACGCTCACCCTCGCCGGAATCGGCGACGTCCCCTTCAGCTCCGTGCAGCAGATCAACTGAGCACAGAGCGCCCCACACGTAATCGGATCAGGAACCCCGGAGAACAGCCATGCCATTCCAAGTATCGCTCAGCGGCATCGACGCGAGCTCAACCGCACTCGACGTCGTCGCCAACAACATCGCGAACTCGCAGACCACCGGCTTCAAGTCCTCGCGCGTCAATTTCGCGGACGTGTACGCCACGGGCTCGCTCGCGCTCTCCTCGAACGCCATCGGTGAGGGTGTCGCGATCTCGGACATCGACCAGCAGTTCACGCAGGGCAACATCACGCAGACGGGCAACAACCTCGATCTCGCGATGAGCGGCCAGGGCTTCTTCACGCTGCACGATGCGAGCGGCTACACCTACACGCGCAACGGCACGTTCAGCGTCGACAACCAGGGCTTCGTCGTCAACGCGACCAACCAGAAGCTGCAGGTGTACCCGACGCTGACGACCGGCGGCTTCAACACGGGCGCCCTGACGGACCTGCAGCTCAATACCTCGCAGAGCGCGCCGCAGGCGACCGCGAACGCCGCGGTCAACGTCAACCTGCCGGCCAATGCGACCGTACCCACCGACGCGCCGTTCTCGCCGACCGACCCCGCGAGCTACACCGAGACCACCTCGACGGCGGTCTACGACTCGCTCGGCAACCAGCACACCGCGACCTTCTTCTACATCGCGACCGGCACGCCCAACCAGTGGAACGTGGCGATGACGATCGACGGCACGCTCGTGAATTCGACCGCCGCCAACCCGACCGGCGTGCAGCCGCTCGACTTCAGCGCAACCGGCACGATCACGACGCCGGCCAACAGCACGTTCGTGTACCCGAGCGTCGCCGGCGGCGCGACGGCCTACCAGCCGACCACCGGCGCGAACCCGATGACGCTGACCATCAACATGACCGGCACCACCCAGTACGGCAACCAGTTCGGCGTCAATACCATCACGCAGGACGGCTTCTCGACGGGGCAGCTGACGACGATCTCGGTCGACGGCAGCGGTGTCGTGTCCGCGAAGTACACCAACGGCCGTTCGCTCGAACTCGGCCAGCTCGCGATCTCGAATTTTCCCGACTCGCAGGGCCTCGCACCGCTCGGCAACTCCAACTGGGGCCAGACCTTCGCCTCCGGCGGCGTGATCCACGGCGTCGCGGAGTCCGCGAACCTGGGCACGATCCAGTCGGGC
>CAYNCY010000551.1:0-2786 GCA_964395195.1 uncultured Steroidobacteraceae bacterium | reverse complement strand
GCGCGCTCGCCAACCAGAGCGACGACCGACTGCACGAAGTGTTCCTGCAGAACGTGATCGGCATGCCCGAGGCCGCCTACGAGCGCCGCCTGCTGATGGTCACCTTGCAGCAGGGTGCCCGGCGCCCGCGCGTCTACACGAACACGGCCGAACTGCTGAACGCCGTCGCCGTCGACCCGAGCGCGGTCAGCTTCGCGCGCATCCAGGACGTCGCCAACGACCGGCGCTTGCGTATCCTGCGAGTCCTATGGCGCGACTGACCTCGACGCTCGCTTCGCGTATCGCGCTGCTCGTGCTGCTGGCGCACGGTGTCATGCTGCCCGTGCTGTTCTTTGGCCTGATGCAGGTCGTCGAGCGCAACCAGGTCGAGCGGTTTATCGAGCAGGTGCGCGGTTTCGCGCACGTGGTTGCCGACGCCTTCGAGCTGAGCGATGCGCTCGATTCGCCGGAGCGCTCGGCGGCGCTGCTCGACTCCGCAATCCTTCGCAGCGATGGCGTCTATGCCGAGCTCGTCGACTCGGATCGCACGATCAAGAGTACGCTCGGGCTCCCGGAGCTCGTGCATCCGGCGCACCAGGACCTCGGCGTCAACCAGGGCGGTGACGAGGTCTACTACATCATGCTGCCGCTCGAGCGTAAGGGGCATCGAGCCGAACTGTGGCTCGGCTTCGACGAGAAGACGATCAAGGCGCAGGTCGCCGATGCGCGCTCACGGATCCTGATCGCGCTCGGCGTCTACTTCGCCGCGACGATGCTGCTGGCGCTCCTGGTCGGGCGCAGCCTGTCGCGCCCGCTGATCGAGCTCAAGAACCGCTCGCGGCGCGTGGCGTCCGGCGATTACGCGATCCACCTGAGCGCGACGACCTCGCTGCGCGAGGTGCACGAGCTCGGCCGCGACCTCGAGCACATGCGCGGCGAACTGGTGGGCGTCAGCCAGCGGCTGCGCCGCGAGATCGAGGCCAAGGAAGCGGTCGAGTCCGAACGCCGTTCCCTCGAGGGACAGCTGCGCCGACGCCATCGCCTGGAGACGGTCGGTACTCTCGCCGGCGGCGTGGCGCACGAGTTCAACAACGCGCTGGTGCCGATCATCCTCTACACGGAGTCGCTGCTGGCCGACGTGCGGCCCGATGGCGCGGAGGCCGAGCAGCTGCTCGGCGTGCTCTCGGCGGCGCGGCGCGCGCGTGACATCGTCCGCAAGGTGCTCGCCTTCACGCGCGAGTTCGAGTCTGCGCAGCTGGGGCCGGTCCTGCTCGCGAGCGCCGTGGACGAGGCGCTGAAGCTCTTCACCGCGCTCGCGCCGGCGAGCATCGACGTACGCCGCGAGCTGCCGGGCGAGATTCCGGAGGTGACCGCGGACCAGGGCCTGCTGACCCAGCTCATCATGAATCTGTGCACGAATGCCTATCAGGCCATGCTGGCCGGCGGCGGCATCCTGACCATCGGTGTCCGGGTCGATCGCAGCGTCGCACCGCCCATCGTCGAGCTGTACGTTCGCGACACCGGCCACGGCATGGACGCGGCGACCGTCGAGCGCATCTTCGAGCCCTTCTTCACGACGCGCGAGGTCGGCGACGGCACGGGCCTCGGCCTCGCGGTCGTGCATGGCATCGCGACACGGTTTGGCGCGAGCATCATCGTCGAGTCGGCGGTCGGCCGCGGGACGACGATGCGCGTGCGCTTCCCGCCCGCCGGGGCGGCGGTGCAGGCCCCCGAGACGGATGAGTTGAGGAACGCAGGATGACGCCAACGACTGCCCGGCCGGACATTGCGAACACCGCGAGCGATGCCGCGCGCCTGCTCATCGTCGACGACGAACCGGACGTACGCGGCGCAATGCGCCGCGTGCTCGAGCGCGCGGGCTTTCGCGTGCGTGTCGCCGCCAACGTCGAACAGGCGATCCAGGAGCTCACGGCGGAGACTGCCGAGCTCGTGATCACCGACATGATCATGCCGAAGCAAAATGGCGCGGCGCTGATCGCAACGCTCCGCGCGGACTTTCCCGGGGTCAGCATCCTGGCGATCTCGGGCGGCGGGAATTTCTGGCCGCAGGGCTACAAGCCGGATGCGATCACGACGTCCGCCTATCTCGCGGCGGCCTCGCGTGCGGGAGCCGATGGCGTGCTCGCCAAGCCGTTCGAGACGGTTGAGCTGCTCGAGGTGATCCGCAGCGTCCTGGCCGCGCGCGACGCGAACTCCCGCTCCTGAGAGCGCGCAGGCCCGGCAGGTCGAATCGCGCACTCGCGTGCAGCCGGGCAACACTGTAGACGGAGTGCGGGTATCACTGTAGATCCGCCGTCACGGCACCGCCGTGATGCGCGCGGCACGCGGCGCAGCCGTGCGCGCGATCAGAAAGCGTCGCCGGCTGACGACGCGTGGTGCGCTGCGCACGCGGACTGCGCGTAGTCCGGCTGCCAGGCGCCATTTCGAGACACTGTTCCGTCAGCGCGCCGGTGCCACAATGTCCGCACGATCCCACGCTCGTGCGATGCATGGAATACCTGATCTATGGCGCGCCGCTTGTCGGCTTCCTGGCGTGGTACGCCGTACGGCGCTACCAGATGCGCAGCGCAACGCATCTCGCCCACCGCGAAGCGCAGGAGGCCGGGCTCACCGAGCCCGTCTCGCTGCACCCGCTCGTCGACCCGCTGAAGTGCATCGGCTGTGGTGCCTGCATCAAGGCATGCCCGGAGATGCCTGCGCACACCGTGCTGGGCTTGATGGACTCCAAGGCCGCGCTCGTCAGCCCGACCTCCTGCATCGGCCACGGCGCGTGCCGCACGGCCTGT
>CAYNCY010000550.1:0-2794 GCA_964395195.1 uncultured Steroidobacteraceae bacterium | reverse complement strand
CTATGGACCGAGTGTTCGTGTGCACATCCGTATTTGCCCGGATCGACGCCCGAGCGTGGCTCCAGGAGCGCCTCGACAGCACCGGCGCAGCCGACGTCCGCCCTTTGCGCCGCCCGGGCGCGGGATCGATTTCGCGCGCGTGTGGCGCTGACGACGCGGGAAGTGTGAGCTGCGTCTCAGCGCCGCACGGCGTACGCGCGGGGCCATTCAGAGCCAGGTGGATCGGCCGACGCCCTCTGGTAAGGCACCAAGCGGATCCCGGCCGGCGGGACGCTCGCCAAGGACGGTTCAACTCAGGTGCACAGCCCGATCGCCAGCGAGATTCAAGCCGCCGTCGCAACATTGGCGGCTGCGCACGGGCATCGCGATCCCTTCACGTGCCGGCACGAAGCGCGAGCCGCCGGAGTCGCCGTCGAACTCGGCCACCTCTTGGGTCTCGCGAGCCGGCGCATCGAGGTCCTGCGCCTGGCGGCCCTCGTGCACGACATCGGCAAGATCGGCGTGCCGACCGAGATCGTCGGCAAGGCCGGCAGGCTGTCACCGCAGGAGTACGCACTGATGCAGACTCACTGCGACATCGGTTACGACATACTCAACAAGCTGGGCTCGCCGGATCCCATCGCGGAGATCGCCTACCAACACCACGAGCGCCTCGACGGAAGCGGCTATCCTCGGGGCCTCGCAGGAGACGCCATTCTCGTCGAAGCACGGATCCTGGCCGTCGCCGACGTGTTCGATGCCATGTCCTCGCACCGCTCGTACCGCCCCGCCCTGCCGCTCGAGGACGTGCTCGCGGAACTTCGCACCCAGGCAGGACGGATGCTTGACGCCCGCGTCGTCGACGCCTGCACGACGCTCGCGCGGCAACGCCGATCAGAGCAGCCGGAGGACACCTCCAGCGCGACGGTCCGCGCCACGTCGCAGGCGAGCGCGCGGGCATAGGAGCCGAATGGATCGTGCCGCGCGCACACGCCCGTCGCCGACGCAGGTGCGGGACTGTCGCGCGACTCGGGATTCCGGCAGCCCGCGTCGGTCGGCGGTGAGTTGCGCCACCCCGCGATCGAGTGGGTCGCTGCACTAACCGGGAGCTTGGATGGACGTTCGCCAGATCATGACCACGAAGGTCGTCACGGTCGAGATGGATGATCGGTTGAGCGCGGTGAAGGAGATATTCGACAACGTCCGCTTTCACCACCTGCTGGTCGTGGAGCGCGGCAAACTCCGTGGCGTACTCTCCGACCGCGACCTGCTGCGCGTGCTGAGCCCGAACGTCGGCACCAACCGCGA
Source organism: uncultured Steroidobacteraceae bacterium (assembly GCA_964395195.1). Taxonomy (GTDB): domain Bacteria; phylum Pseudomonadota; class Gammaproteobacteria; order Steroidobacterales; family Steroidobacteraceae; genus CAIKZZ01. The sequence continues at coordinate 1,507 of CAYNCY010000550.1, read as the reverse complement.
GACCGTGAAGGACGCCGCATCGCTCAACAAGCGCGTTCATCAGATCATGACGCGCGATCCGGTGACGCTCGCGCCCGACGCATCGGTTCGACAGGCGATCGAGGTCTTCAACACCCACCGCATCTCTTGCATCCCGATCGTTGGGACGGCGGGCGAGGTGGTCGGGTTGCTGAGCTGGCGCGACATCCTGCGCGCGTTGCTCGCGGAGACTCCTCCCCTGTAGCCGGCGCCGCCGGACCCCGTTGCCGCGGCGCGCTTCGGGATGGCCCGGCAGCGAGTTCGCGAGTTCGTCGGCATCCCGAAACTGACGGCCTCGCGCGCGCCTCAGCCGCGGGGTGGCCAGTCGGACGCGTCGATCGTCTCGCGATACGCGTGCCACGTGGCGTGCCCGATCAGCGGCATCGTCACGACCAGCCCAATCAAGCCCGTCGCGAACCCGATCACGAGCGAGGCGACGATGAGCAGCGACCAGACGAGCATGGCGCGTCGATTGCGCAGCACCGCGTGCACGCTCGTGACGACAGCGGTGACCGCGTCGGTCCGCCGGTCGACGAGCATCGGCAGCGAGAACGCACTGGCCGCGAATGTCGCTGCGGCGAAGCAGCTGCCAACGGCGCTGCCGATCAGCAGAAACGTCAGCAGCTCGGTCGAGGAGGCCAGGCTGTGTTCCGGGAAGAAGATCTCGACCGCACTCCCCGCGCGGATCCAGAGCAGGCAGATCACCATCAGGATCAGCGTGTAGACGAGCACATCGCCGAGCACCCGGTAGGAGACTGCGAGTGCCGACCCGAGCGAAGGGCGCGTGCCGCGCTCGAGGGCCGCGCTGATGGCGTAGAGGCCGGTCGCGAGGACGGGGGCGATGAAGATGAACCCGGAAATCATTGCGAGCACGAGCCAGCCGGTGCCGTAGCGCCAGCCGATGCCCGTGACGGCGGCGCTGAGCAAGCCGATAAAGGCACCGAAGCTGAGGCTCTGCACCGGGGCGGCGACGATGTCCTGCCAGCCCAGCCGCAACCATCGCAGCGGCGCGGTGGCGGTCACCGCGCGGCACGGCGCAACGAAAGGCCGTGGCTCCGATGCGTCCGCGACGTCACTCATCCGACGCTCCTTTGCGCCCGGCGAAGCCGGTTCGCCGTCCCCCTTCAACCGTGCGGCGCTTTCCGCAGGCCGCGAGGCCCCGCGTGTGCAGGGTACCGAAGCAATCGGACTGAGAGAAGCCGCACGGGGCTGCGACTGGCATTGCATCGCAGCACGAGTCGGCGCGCAGATGCTCCGACCGTGGGCACCCGCGAGGCTCAGACGGGCCGGTGAGCGATCACTACCGTCCGCCCATCGGGATCCGCTCGTCGCGCGCGCGGCTTCGTTGGCCCCGGCCGTTTCCTCAGCCCCCGAGGGCTCAACTGCGTTCGCGTCAGCGAAGCGTGTCGGTGGACCGCGCTTCCACTCGCGCTTCCACGGAGGGACCCTCTCGGATCATCGCCTCGCCGCCGCTCGACCTCGCTGCCTA
>CAYNCY010000549.1:0-2796 GCA_964395195.1 uncultured Steroidobacteraceae bacterium | reverse complement strand
CACGCGATCGCGGCGAAGGCGGGCCTCTCGCGCGGCGCGCTCCTGCATCACTTTCCGGCCAAGGCCGAGGTGCTCCTGGCAACCGTGGAGCACGTGAGGAGCGCCCGACTCGCGGCACTCAGGCGCGCGCTTGCGCCGCTCGAGCGCGGCGATGCCGATCCGGTGCGGCGCTCGCTTGAGGCGGCGCGCGCCGCAGCGCGCGATGGCGCATCGATCGCCGCGCGCGAGCTCGCCGTCGCCGCACGCACCGATCCCGCGCTCACGGCAGTCGTCCTCGCCGCCGAGACGGCCTTCGCCCACGACTGGCGCGAGGCCGTCCGCGCGGCGTGCGGGGCGGCGGCATTCCCGAGCGGGGACGCGTCCCTCGAACTCGCGCGGCTGGCGCTCGACGGGCTGGCGGCGTCGCCGGGCGGTGACGCTCCTGCCGATGGCGCGGAGAGCGCGCTGCGCGCGCTCGAGAGCCTCGTGCGCGGCGGCCCGCGCTAGGCGATCGCCGGGCTCTAGGCTTTCTTCTCGGTCTGGCGCCGCACCGCATCTGCGGCCGCGGCAATGGCGGCCGGATCGCCGAGGAACCGCCGGCCCTGCGACTCGAGTCGCGCGCCGAGCTGGTAGGCGATCGGCACGCCCGTCGGGATGTTGAACTCGACGATGTCGGCCTCGCTCATGCCATCGAGCATCTTGACGAGTGCGCGCAGGCTGTTGCCGTGCGCGACGATGAGCACGCGCCGGCCCGCGCGCAGCTCCGGAGCGATCCGCGCGTTCCAGACCTTCTCGACGCGCGCCAGGGTGTCCTTCAGCGACTCGGTCGCCGGCAGCTCGCCGACCGGGATTCCGGCGTAGCGCCTGTCGAAGCGCGGATGGCGCGGATCGTCGAGCGCGAGCGGTGGCGGCGGGATGTCATAGCTGCGGCGCCAGATCTTGACCTGCTCGGCGCCGTGCTTCTCGACCGTCTGCGCCTTGTCGAGACCCTGCAGCGCACCGTAATGCCGCTCGTTGAGCTGCCAGCTGCGTTCCACCGGGATCCACATCCGGTCCATCGTGTCGAGCGCGATCCAGAGCGTGCGGATCGCGCGCTTGAGGAGCGAGGTGTAGGCGCGATCGAACTCGAAGCCCTCCGCACTCAGCAGCCGCCCGGCCTCGGCCGCTTCGCGCCGGCCCTGCTCGGTGAGGTCCACGTCGACCCAGCCGGTGAAGAGGTTCTCGAGGTTCCAGGCGCTCTGGCCGTGGCGGACGAGCACGAGGGATTCGGACGGTTGGCTCACGATCGGTCTCCGGAAATCCTGGGAAAAGCGCCGGCCTCAGGCCTCGGCGATGCGCGTCAGCGCCTGCAGCGCGACCGACAGCGTCGCGAAGTCGACCACGGTGGTCGTCATGTCGGCGAAGATCCGCTTCAGGTGCCCGACGGGACCCGAGCGTGCCGCCAGCCACGCATCGACCGCCCGGGCCGGATCGCCGCGCTGCTTCTTCTTGAGGATTGCCTCGGCGAGCGTGCGGTGCATCGCGTACAGGTTGTCGCGCATGGTGCTGCGCGCAATCGACTGCCAGTGGCCATTGGTCGGCAGCCCCTCGATCTGCATGCGCAGCTCATCGAGCTCGAGCGCGTGCCCGAGATGCAGGAAGACGCGCGCGACGTCGAGGAGCTTGGCGCGCCGTCGCGCGGCGATGTCGACGATGTAGAGGCCCGATTGCAGGAGTGCGAGCGATGCAACCCGCGCCGCGAGCCGGGCGGGTACGCCTGCCTCGACATAGCGCGCGCGGTCGGACTCGATGCGCGTCGCGAGCGGCCCGAGCACGAGGCGAGGTGCCGCATCGACGAGCTCGGCGAGGCCGGGCTGGAGCTCCGCAACAGCGCGCTCGACGTCGATCGCACGCGCGCGGTTAGCGAGGATCCAGTAAGTCGCGTGCCGGAGCGACCGCGAGGTCGCGTAGTGCATCTCGTACTGCACCGCCGTCGGCACGTGCGTGTCGAGCGCCTCGATTTCGCCCCAGATCTCGCGCATCGTCGTGCTCTCGCGCGCGATCGCGTAGGCGCGCGTGATCGCACTGATCGAATCGCGCGTGTCCTCGGCAACACGCAGCGCGAACGTCGGCCCCATGCGGTTCACGAGGCTGTTGGTGGTCGCGGTCGCGATGATCTCCCGCCGCAAGCGATGCCGGTTCAGGAGGTCGCCGTAGCGCGCGACGATGGCCGAGGGGAAATATCGCTCGAGCTCGTTTGACAGGTACGGATCCTCCGGCAGGTCCGATTCGATGATCTGGTTGTAAGTCCAGATCTTCGAGTACGAGAGCAGGATCGCCAGCTCCGGGCGGGTCAGTCCCTTGCCGCCCAGCACCCGTGCCCGGATCGTCGCCTCGTCGGGCAGATACTCGAGTGCCCGGTCGAGATCGCCCGAGCGCTCGAGCGCGCTGATGGCGTGCGCGTGCTCATTCACGCGCTCGTAGGCGTGCGTCTCGATGGTGCTGAGCGCCTGGCTCTGCAGGTAATTGTTGCGCAGCACCAGCTCGGAAACCTCGCCCGTCATCCGCGCAAGCAGCTTGTCGCGTGCCGCGCGCTTGAGCCCGCGCCGCTCCTCCGCGACGCGCAGCAGTATCTTGATGTTCACCTCGAGGTCGGAGCAGTTGACGCCACCCGAGTTATCGATGAAGTCGGTGTTGATGCGCCCGCCACCGAGCGCGTACTCGACGAGACCGAGCTGCGAGAAGCCGAGGTTGCCGCCCTCACCGACCACGCGGCAGCCGAGTTCGCGCCCGTCGACCCGAAGACCGTCGTTGGCACGATCGCCGACCGCGGCGTGC
>CAYNCY010000548.1:0-2814 GCA_964395195.1 uncultured Steroidobacteraceae bacterium | reverse complement strand
TGGCGCGAAGCGCGACCAGCAGGCCGGATGCGACGGCCGGCGCCAGCCCCGCATCGGTGAGGCCCATCAGCAGGTCGCAGGCCTCTTGCTCCGAGAGCGCACGCCCTTCGATGAGCCGTTCGAGCGTCGCGCGAAACGCCGGCAACGCGGCGCTCATGACGGCGTTCGCCCAGAGTTCGCGAGAAAGTTGCGAAGCAGCGCGGGACCGTCCGGCGTCAGCACGCTCTCGGGGTGGAACTGCACGCCCTCGACCGCGAGCGTGCGGTGCCGGATGCCCATGATTTCCCCTTCGGCGGTGCGCGCGGTGACGGCAAGCTCCTGCGGGAGCGTGCCCGGATCCGCGACCAGCGAGTGGTAGCGGCCGACCTCCATCGGTCGCGGCAGCCCCGCGAAGACGCCCGCGCCGTCGTGCTCTATCGGCGAGGTCTTGCCGTGCATCAGCCGCCAGTTGCGGACGACCCGGCCGCCGAACACTGCCGTGATCGACTGGTGACCGAGGCAGACGCCGAGCACCGGCACGCGCCCCGCGAAGGCCTCGATCATGTCCATGGAGACGCCCGCGTCGGTGGGCGTGCCGGGACCCGGCGAGATGCACAGGTGCGTGATGTCGAGCGCCCGCGCGGCCGCGACGGTGATCTCGTCGTTGCGGTGCACGAGCACCTGCGCACCGAGCACGAGGAACGCCTGCACGAGGTTGTAGGTGAAGGAATCGTAGTTGTCGACGAGGAGCAGCCGTGGGGCGCGTGCACTCATGTCACAGCCCGTCCTTGGCGAGGGCAAGCGCGTTGCGCAGCACCGCGCTCTTGGCGAGCACCTCGTCGTGTTCGGCCTCCGGCACGCTGTCGGCGACGATGCCGGCGCCCGCCTGGTAGCGGTAGCGACCGTCGTGGAAGCTCAGTGTGCGAATCGTGATCGCGTGATCCATGTCCCCGCCGTGTCCGAAATACCCGTAAGTCCCGCCGTAGAACCCGCGTCGCACGGGCTCGAGCTCCTCGATGATCTGCATCGCGCGCACCTTTGGCGCACCGACCAGCGTCCCGGCCGGAAACGCCGCCGCGAACAGGTCGAACGCGTCCTGGCCCGGCGCGAGCGTGCCGCCGACGCCCGAGACCATGTGCATCACGTGGCTGTAGCGCTCGACGATGCGATAGGGATCGACCTTGACGCTGCCCGCGGTCGCGACACGCCCGAGGTCGTTGCGCGCGAGATCGACGAGCATGACGTGCTCGGCATTTTCCTTGGAGTCGGCCAGGAGCTCGTGCTCGAGCGCGAGGTCCTCGGGCGCCGTCGCGCCCCGCGCGCGGGTGCCCGCGATGGGCCGCAGCTGCGCGTGGCCGCCGTTCAGGCGCACGAGCGCCTCGGGCGATGAGCCGACCAGCGTCTGGTCGCCGAGCTCGCAATAGATCATGTAGGGAGAGGGGTTGATCAGCCTGAGCGCCCGGTACGCCTCGAACGCGTCGAGCTCGCACTCACCCTCGAAGCGCTAGGACAGCACGAGCTGGTAGGCATCGCCCGCCGCGATGTACTCCTGCGCGCGCCTGACGCCTTCGATGTATTCGTGGCGTGCGAGGCTCGGCGTCGCCGGTCCGAGGCGCGCCGGCACGCGGCCCGTCGCCAGTCCGCCGCGCAGTGCCCGCACGATCTCGCGCCGCAGGTCCTCCCGCTCAGCGTCGGGGCCGGCGTGCAGGAGCGCAATGCCGCGCGTGACGTGATCGAAGATCAGGAAGGAGCGCGGCGCGAGATAGGCGGCTTCGGGAACGTGCGGATAGACGGCGAGGCGCGCGGGCACCCGCTCGAAGTAGCGGACGAGATCGTAGGAGGCCGCCCCGACGAGACCGCCGGTGAGCGGCAGTCCCGGAATCTCCGGCAGCGGCCGCGGCGCCCGCGCGAGCTCGGCGCGCAGCGCCGCGAGGAGTGCATGTCGGTCCGCCGGGCGCGGCTGCGTGTGGCGCGCGCCACCGGGCGCCTTGACGTGCAGCCCCGACGGGTCGAGCCGGATCTCGAGCGCATCGCCGAAGCCTATGAAGGAGTACCGGGCGAGGCGTTCGCCGCCTTCCACGCTCTCGAGCAGGAAGCGCGGCTTGAACGGGCGCAGCTTCAGGTACGCCGAGACCGGCGTATCAAGGTCCGCGGGGATATCGAACGGCGGTTGCATAGGCTCCTCGTCCGGAGGCCGGGGAGCGGACGACAAAAAACCCACCCCCGGCGCTGCTCGGAGATGGGTTCGTGGTCGGGTCCAGAATCAGTCGATTAAGCCGGTACCCCACGCGCCCACTCCAGTGAGGGGCGCCACCACCAGCCGGCGCGGTGCGCGGCGGTCGATGCGGTCGGGTTGGTACGGGACGGCGTCATGAATGCAGTATGGCGCGAGGCCGGAAAAGGGGTCAAGCAGCACCCGCGGCGGCGCTCCCGGCCCGCACCGACGTGGTAGGGTCGCCGCTTTCAAGGGCCGAGCCGCGACCTCAAGAATGGCGATGCCAGCGCGATTTTTCGGGCCCCGCTACTGGGCGACGTGGATCGGACTCGGCTTCCTGCGGCTGGTCGAGCTCCTGCCCTTTCCGCAGCTCCTCGCGGTCGGCCGGGGCCTCGGCCACCTCGCCCGCCGGCTGCCCCTGCCGTACGTCCGGATCGCGCGCCGCAACATCGAACTCTGCCTGCCCGAGCTCGCCGCGCCCGAGCGCGCCGCGCTCCTCAGCCGGCACTTCGCCAGCCTCGGCATCGGCGTCCTCGAATCGGCCATGACCAGGTGGAGCACCGATGAGCGCATCAACGCGCTCTCGCGGGTCGATGGCCTCGAGCACCTCGATGCCGCGC
>CAYNCY010000547.1:0-2832 GCA_964395195.1 uncultured Steroidobacteraceae bacterium | reverse complement strand
CGACCGGATTTCCGGAGAGCGTGCCCGCCTGGTAGACCGGGCCGAGCGGCGCGATGCGCTCGATGATTTCGCGCCGGCCGCCGAAGGCGCCGACCGGCATGCCGCCGCCGACGATCTTGCCGAGCGTGGTGAGGTCGGGCTTGATGCCGTAGAGCGCCTGCGCGCCGCCGAGCGCGACGCGAAAGCCGGTCATGACCTCATCGAAGATGAGCACGGAGCCGTGGCGCGTGCATTCCTCGCGCAGCGCCTCGAGGAATCCCGGCGCCGGCGGAATGCAGTTCATGTTGCCGGCGACGGGTTCGACGATCACGCAGGCGATGGTCGAGCCCACCTTGGCGAACACCTCGCGGACCTCGGCGATGTTGTTGTAGCCGAGCGTCAGCGTGTGCGCGGCGAGCGCGGCGGGGACGCCGGGTGAGGTCGGTACGCCGAGCGTGAGGGCGCCCGATCCCGCCTTCATCAGGAGCGAGTCGGAGTGGCCGTGGTAGCAGCCCTCGAACTTCACGATCGTGTCGCGCCCGGTGAAGCCGCGCGCGAGCCGAATCGCGCTCATCGTCGCCTCGGTGCCCGAGCTCACCATGCGCACGAGCTCGATCGAAGGCACGAGCCGGCAGATGAGCTTCGCGACCTCGGTCTCGAGCGCGGTCGGCGCGCCGAAGGAGAGGCCGTCGGCGGCAGTCGCCTGTACGCTGCGGATGACGGCAGGGTCCGCGTGCCCGAGTATCGCGGGGCCCCACGACCCTACGTAGTCGATGTAGCGGACGCCATCGGCCGACCACACGTGCGGACCCGCGGCGCGCGCGAGAAAGACGGGTTCCCCGCCGACGCCCCGAAACGCGCGGACGGGCGAGTTCACTCCGCCTGGGATGAAGCGGCAGGCTTCCTGATAGAGTTCATGTGAGCTGGGCACGGGTACCTCCAGCGCAGAGTCTACGGCCCGCGGTGCGCCGATGGCACGTTCCAGAAGTCCGAACGAGAGATGAGCGTCTGAATGAGCGATGAGCTGAAGTCCTGGATCTGCGTGATCTGCGGTCACGTCTATGAAGAGGCGAAGGGCGACCCGGACCGGGGCCTGCCGCCGGGGACCCGCTGGCGCGACGTGCCGGCCGACTGGAGCTGCCCCGATTGCGGGGCCAGCAAGGACGATTTCGAGATGATCGAGGTCTAGCCGGCGCGGCTCTGCACGGGCGCGGTGGCGGCGGCCGCCTCGACCCACTCGACCCCCGATTCGATCCGACCGTCCGCGTACAGCCGGAGCCAGCGATAGCCGGGCGGCCGGCGATCAATCGCGAAGTTGTCCGAATGCGGCTTGAACTGCGCGCAGGTCGAGGGCGTGCACATCAGCGTGACGCCGTTGCGCCTGCCTTCCCAGGCCTGGTGCACATGGCCCCAGAGCAGGAGGCGAACGTTCGCGTGCCGATCGAGGACCTCGAAGAGCGCCGCCGGATTGTCGAGGTCCACCGAGTCGAGCCAACGGCTCTCCATCAGCACCGGATGGTGGTGCAGGCACACGACGGCGTGCCGGTCGGGGTGCGCCGCGAGCGTCGCATCTAGACGCGCGAGTTCATCCTCGCTCAGGTGGCCGCCCGCCTTGCCGTGCAGGTAGGAGTCGAGCATCACAAAGACCCAGTTGCCGTGCACCCCTGAGCCACCCAGGCGGAATGGCGGTGCGGCGAGCGCGGTGCGCATCGCCTCGATCTCGTCGTGGTTGCCCGGAATGCAGTACACCGGTACCTGCGAGGCGCCGAAGAGTTCCTGCACGCGCGCATAACCGCTCGGGTCGTCCTGCACGAGGTCGCCCGTCAGGAGGAGCGCGTCCCAGCCGGAGTGCGCGCGCTGCGCCGCCGCCAGCGTCGCCTCGAGCGAAGGGAGCGTCGCGACGCCGCGCAGCTGCCCGTCGGCCGCACCGTACAGGTGCAGGTCGGTCAGCTGGATGACACGGAGCGGGGCCGCGTTCACGAATTCTGTGACCTATGTCCGCCGGTCCGTGGTGACCGGCAGCGGCAGCATAACAAGGCATCGCTGAGCCAAAAGTGAACCGCATCAAACCGGTTTGTAGGACCGGATGATGCGCCGCTCAGTTACCTGTCTGAGCCCCGCAGCAGGCGGGGGTTCCGCGCCATGTCCCGCAATGAGACGGGGTCGACGGCTGCGCGTCGACCCCGTGGTTTCACGTAATCCGCGACCCTCAATAGCGGTAGTGATCGGCCTTGTAGGGACCGTCGACGCCGACGCCGATGTAGGCGGCCTGCTCGGGCGTCAGGCGCGTGAGGTCCGCGCCGATCTTCTTGAGGTGGAGGCGCGCCACGTGCTCATCGAGGTGCTTCGGCAGCGTGTAGACCTCGTGCTTGTACTTGCCCTGCTGCGTCCAGAGCTCGATCTGCGCGAGCGTCTGGTTCGAGAAGGAGTTCGACATCACGAACGAGGGATGGCCCGTGCCGCAGCCCAAGTTCACGAGGCGCCCCTTGGCGAGCACGATGATGCGCTTGCCGTCGGGGAACACGACGTGATCGACCTGCGGCTTGATCTCGTCCCACGTGTACTTGCCAAGGCTCGCGATGTCGATCTCCGAGTCGAAGTGGCCTATGTTGCAGACGATCGCGTTGTGCTTCATCCGCTGCATGTGGCTGTGGCCAATCACGTGCAGGTTGCCGGTCGCGGTCACGAAGATGTCGGCCTTGTCCGCCGCGTAGTCCATGGTCACGACGCGATAGCCATCCATCGCCGCCTGCAGCGCGCAGATCGGGTCGATCTCCGTGACCCAGACCTGGGCGGAGAGCGCCTTCAGCGCCTGCGCCGAGCCCTTGCCGACGTCGCCGTAGCCGGCGACCA
>CAYNCY010000546.1:0-2835 GCA_964395195.1 uncultured Steroidobacteraceae bacterium | reverse complement strand
AGGCGATCACGCGCGGCGAGACTGAGGTTTTCCGCTCGAGCTGGGTGGGCGACTACAACGACGCGTGGACCTTCGCGGAAGTGCTGCAGGGCGACTTCGGCATCAACCTGCCGCACTACCGCAACGACGCGTACGACGCCGCGCTGCTCGCCGCCTCGCGCGAGACCGACCCCAAGGCGCGCGCCGCCGACCTCGAGCAGGCGGAGCGGGTGATGCTCGCGGACGTCCCGGTGGTGCCGCTTTATTTCTTCGTCAACAAGCACCTCGTGGCCGCGCGCGTACACGGCTGGTATGACAATGTGATGAACGTCGTCTACAGCAAGGATCTCGAGCTCGTGCATTGAGCGGAAATCCGGCGCAGTATTCGTGGGCAAGCGGGCCGCAGAGCCCGAGGGCGGCAGGGGGCACATGACGGACTTCTACAGCTTCAAGTTGGCGGCGCTCGACGGGAGCCCGGATCTGCTCGCACGGCTCAAGGGCAAGGTGACGCTCGCCGTCAACGTGGCGAGTCGCTGCGGCCTCACGCCCCAGTACACCGGGCTCGAGGGACTGCAGCAGGACCTCAAGGACGAGAACTTCACGGTCGTCGGTTTTCCGTGCAACCAGTTCGGCGCCCAGGAGCCCGGCAGCGCCGCCGAGATACAGACCTTCTGTTCGACGACCTACGGCGTCAGCTTTCCGTTGTCGGCCAAGCTCGAGGTCAACGGCCCGGGCCGCGATCCGCTCTATGCGTGTCTCACGGATCCCGCCAACGGCCATGCCGGCGACATCGAGTGGAACTTCGAGAAGTTCCTGATCGGCCGCGACGGCCGCGTGCTGATGCGGTACCCGCCGACGGTGAGGCCCGAGGACAAGGGGCTCCTGCAGGACATTGCCAACGCGCTCTAGTCCCGCGCGGGCGAGGCGTGCGCCGGGCGACAAGAATAGTAGGAGAAGCTCGTGACGACGTCTCCGACGGCCAGCGGCGCACCTGTCGACCACGGCCTTCTCGGCAAGGACCGCACCATCGCGGGTCCGAAGTTCAATCGCTGGCTGATTCCGCCGACCGCGCTCGCGATGCACCTCTGCATCGGCATGGCCTACGGCTTCTCGGTGTTCTGGCTGCCGCTGTCGAAGGCGATCGGCATCAAGGAATCGGTCGCCTGTCCCGCCGACATGGGCCTCCTCGGCCAGCTGACCACGACGAGCTGCGACTGGAAGGTTTCGAGCTTCGCCGGACTCTTCACGCTGTTCTTCGTGTTCCTGGGACTGGCCGCTGCGCTCTGGGGCGGCTGGCTCGAGCGCGTCGGGCCGCGCAAGGCCGGCGTCGTGGCCGCGATCTGCTGGACCGGCGGCCTCGTGATCTCCGCGTTTGGCATATCGGTGCACGAGCTCTGGATCATGTGGCTCGGCTCCGGGGTCATCGGCGGCGTTGGCCTCGGGCTCGGCTACATCTCGCCGGTGTCGATGCTGATCAAGTGGTTTCCGGACCGGCGCGGCATGGCGACCGGCATGGCCATCATGGGCTTCGGCGGCGGCGCGATGATCGGCTCGCCGCTTGCGAACGAGCTCATGAAGCACTTCTCGACGCCGACCAGCGTCGGCGTGACCGCGACCTTCCTCGTACTCGCGGCGGGCTACTTCATCTACATGATGGCCGGCGCCTTCGGTTACCGGCTGCCCGCACCCGGCTGGAAGCCCGCCGGCTGGACGGCGCCCGCCGCGGCCGCGGGCAAGGCGATGATCACCACCCGCCACGTGCACGTCAGCAAGGTCTGGGGCATCCCGCAGTTCTGGCTCGTGTGGATGGTGCTCTGCATGAACGTCTCGGCGGGCATCGCCGTGCTCGGCATGGCGAGTCCGATGCTGCAGGAGGTGTTCGGCGGCCACCTGATCAACCAGGATGTGCGCTTCGCCGACCTCGACAAGGCAGGACTCACCGCGATCGCCGCGGTTGCGGCCGGCTTCACCGCGCTCTTGAGTCTCTTCAACATCGTTGGCCGGATCTTCTGGGCGAGCCTCTCGGACAAGATCGGCCGCAAGATGACCTACGTCGTCTTCTTCGTCCTCGGCGGCATCCTCTACGCGAGCGTGCCGGCGAGCGCGGGGGCCGCCAACAAGGTCACCTTCGCCGCGGCGCTCTGCATCATCCTCAGTATGTACGGCGGCGGCTTCGCCACCGTCCCGGCCTACCTCGCGGATCTCTTTGGGACGCAGATGGTCGGCGCCATCCACGGGCGGCTGCTGACCGCGTGGGGCTTCGCAGGCATCCTGGGTCCGGTCGTCATCAACTACATGCGCGACTACCAGCTCGGCATCGGGATCCCGCGCGAGCAGGTCTACAACCAGACGATGTACATCCTGGTCGGCATGCTGGCCGTCGGCCTCGTCTGCAACCTGATGGTCCGCCCGGTCGCCGACAAGTGGTTCATGACGCCCGAGGAACTCGCCGAGGAACGCCGTCGGGCGCACGAACGCGCGGTGTCGAACGAGGTCGAGGGCACGGGTGCGGGCAGCGGCGAGACCTCGCCCGTGGTGCTCGCGCTCGCGTGGATCGCGGTGCTCGTGCCGCTCGGCTGGGGCCTCTACCGGAGCCTGCTGACGATCGGCAAGTTCTTCGCCTGAGGATTCCCCGCGGCGCGCTCAGGCGCGCGCCGCGACCGGCCCCGACTGCGGCGCCTCGCACACGATGACCGTGCCGCCGCCCGGAGGCCTCAGCACCGTGAGGCGCCCGCCGATGGCAGTCGCGCGAAAGCGCATCGTGCGCATTCCGAGCCCGGCCGCGCCCGGCGTGTCGCGACCGAGACCGCGACCGTTGTCGGCGATCGAGAGCGTCACGCCACCCGGACGGACCGC
>CAYNCY010000545.1:0-2836 GCA_964395195.1 uncultured Steroidobacteraceae bacterium | reverse complement strand
TGCACTCGAACTATGACATCGACCTGTTCCGCGGCCTGATCGCCGAGGCCGCCAGGGTCACCGGCGCCGTGGACCTCGGCTCGCCGAGCCTGCGGGTCATCGCCGACCACATCCGCGCCTGCAGCTTCCTGATCGTCGACGGCGTGCTGCCCTCGAACGAGGGCCGCGGCTACGTGCTCCGGCGCATCATCCGGCGCGCGATCCGGCACGGCTACAAGCTCGGGCAGAGCGCGCCCTTCTTCCACACGCTGGTCGGCGTGCTGGTGAAGGAGATGGGCGCGGCCTACCCCGAGCTCGCCGCGGGCGCCGACAACGTCCGTCGCGTGCTCCTGCAGGAGGAGGCGCGCTTCGCCGAGACGCTCGCCGCCGGCATGACGCTGCTCGAGGCCGCGATTGCGGCGCTCGGGTCCGGCCGCACGATCCCGGGCGCCGCCGTCTTCAAGCTTTACGACACCTACGGCTTCCCGCTCGATCTCACGGCCGACATCGCACGCGAGCGTGGACTTGGCATCGACGAGGCCGGGTTCGAGGCGGCCATGGCCGAGCAGCGCGAGCGCGGGCGTGCGGCGAGCCGCTTCGGCGTCGACCTCACGGGTGCGGTGCAGATCGACTCGCACACCGCCTTCACGGGCTACGACTCCCTCGAGGGCGAGAGCACCGTCGTCGCGCTCATCGATGCCGCCGGCGCCCAGGTCGGCAAGCTCGCGCAGGGTGCGCGCGGCCGGGTCGTCCTCGAGAAGACGCCCTTCTACGCCGAAGGCGGGGGCCAGGTGGGCGACACCGGCACGCTCGCGGGCGCGGGCGGGGACTTCGAGGTCGAGGGCACCCAGAAGCTGCGCGAGGCGCACGCGCACGCGGGGCTCGTGACCCGCGGGCAGATCGCCCTCGGTGATCGCCTGAGGGCGGTGGTCGATGCGGGCAGGCGCGCGGCGACCGCGCGCAACCACTCGGCGACGCACCTCCTGCACGCGGCGCTCAGGAAGCTCCTCGGCAGCCACGTCCAGCAGAAGGGCTCGCTGGTCGAACCCGAACGGCTGCGCTTTGACTTCTCGCACGGCGCGGCGGTGAGTGCGGAAGAACTGAAGAAGATCGAGGCCCTCGTCAACGCCGAGATCATCGCCAACCTCGAGGCCGGCACGCGCACGATGGCCTACGACGCGGCGGTCGCCGCGGGCGCGGTGGCGCTCTTCGGCGAGAAGTACGGCGATACGGTGCGCGTGCTCAATTTCGGTACGTTCTCGACGGAGCTGTGCGGCGGCACGCACGTGCGTCGCACGGGCGACATAGGGCTCCTCAAGATCACCGCCGAGAGCGGCGTCGCGGCCGGCGTCCGGCGCATCGAGGCGGTCACGGGTACCGGAGCGCTTGCGTACCTGAACTCAGGCGAGCATTACCTCGCCGAGATCGGCCGGATGGTGCGTGGCGGGCGCGAGGAGGCGGTCGCCAAGGTCGGCGCGCTGATCGAGCGCGCGCGACGGCTTGAGAAGGAGCTGGAGCAGGCCAAGGCGCGCCTCGCGAGCGGGCAGGGCACCGACCTCGCGGCGGGCGCGAGCGACGTGCGCGGCGTCAAGATTGTCGCGACGCGCGTCGACGGACTCGACGCAAAAGCCTTAAGGGCGGCGGTCGATCAGCTCAAGGACAAGCTCAAGAGCGCGGTGATCGTGCTCGGTTCAGCCGATGCCGCAGGCAAGGTAACGCTCGTGGCGGGCGTGACCAGCGACCTCACCAAGCACGTGACTGCGGGTGAGCTGGTCGCGGCGGCGGCGGCCAAGGTCGGGGGCAAGGGCGGTGGCCGGCCCGACTTCGCGCAGGCGGGTGGGTCGGATGCCTCGCAACTGGGCGAGGCACTTGCACTAATAGAGCCACTGGTCAGTGCGAAGCTGCCGTGAACTACGGCCGGACTAAATTGTCAATCAGGGGTACTGTAGGACGATAGGTTCCGTTCAATACTCATTGTCGGCTGGCACCGGACGCTTTAAATTGCCGCTACGTTCCAGGATCGATCCCCTGCTCGGGAGAGCGCAATGCTGATTCTTACTCGCCGCGTCGGTGAAACGTTGATGATCGGCGAGGACGTGACGGTTACCGTGCTCGGCGTCAAAGGCAACCAGGTGCGCATCGGCGTCAACGCGCCGCGCAACGTCGCAGTACATCGCGAAGAAATCTTCGAGCGCATCAAGCGCGAGGAGACGGGCGAGGAGACGGGCGATGAGACCTCCTCCGACGGCGATGCGGACGCGATGGACTCGGCCGGCTACGTTCCGCAACGCTGAACACGTCGGCGCGGGTCCGGGTCGCCCCCTACGCCGGCTCTTTTGACCCGGCTTCCCGCTCCCCAGTATCATCGCGCGGCCCGTTGACTGGGCACCCCGGAGAGATGGCCGAGTGGTCGAAGGCGCACCCCTGCTAAGGGTGTAAGGGCCAAAAGCCCTTCGAGGGTTCGAATCCCTCTCTCTCCGCCAATTTCTTCTTATAAATCATATTTTTAAGACTTGGCAGTAGGGCCTAGGCCGGTTCAGCGGCTCGAATCCGACGATAAGGAGCGGATCCCGCTCCGTACGAGGCGCGTAACGACTCACCGCAGCAGCGCGCCGTTCGGCAATCGCGCTACGGGACCTAGCCGATGAAGAGCGCTCTCACCCCGTAGCTCTCGTACAGGCCTGCGGCCCGCTTGTCGCAGGTAACGAGTTCTGCGCTGTTCGCCACGGCGGTCGCGGCGACCAAAGCGTCATAGGCAGACCCGCCGCCGACGCTGCGATCGGGCAAATCCAGCACGAAATGCCTGAACGCAGCAGCGTCCAAACGCAAATACGGCAGGGGAAAACGCAACTTGAGA
>CAYNCY010000544.1:0-2838 GCA_964395195.1 uncultured Steroidobacteraceae bacterium | reverse complement strand
CCGGCGGATTTTCGGCAACGCCGTCAGTTCCTGGGCGCGCGCGATCTGCAAGTGATGGCCGGGGACCGCCTCGTGCAACACGAGGGCGTCCATCGTCCAGCGCGGCCACGCCGCGAGGTTATTGGTATTCGCCTCGAAGTACCCCGCGCGGGAGCCGTCGATCGCGCCGGGGACGTAGTGCGGCGCGTTGTTGCCTTCCTCGGGCGACATGGGTCGCACGCCATACGGGAGGCGTGGCAGCTCCACAAAGAGGCCCGGCAGCTGCGGATCGATACGCTTTGCGATGTCGCGGAATGCCGCGAGCTCCTCTTCGGCGGTCGCGAACTGGAATTGCTTGTCCGTGCGCAGGAACACGCGGAACTCTGCGAGTGTTCCCGTGAAGCCGGCCTCGCCCATGACCCGCTTCATCTCGGCGTCGATCCGGGCCACTTCCCGGAGTCCGAGATCGTGGATCTCTTGCGAAGTCATGTGCGTCGTGTTGTAGCGCAGCAGCGACCACGCGTAGTAATCCGCGCCGTGCGGCAGCTGCGTCGCGCCGAGCGTCGTCGTCCCGGCCGGGACCCAGGTTTTCGCCAGGTAATCGCGAAATGCCTGGATCGCCGGGATCACCGAGTCGTGGATCGTCCGGCCCGCGGCAGCGGAGAGCTCCGCCTGCGTCGCCGCCGGTATGTCAGCCGGGAATTTCCTGAACGGTGCGTAGAGCGAATGGTGCGTGAGGTCCGGGTCGAGCAGCGATGCGAACTGGCTGGGCAGGCGCTGGATCGCGATGCCCGGCGGCATCCAGCCTGCCGAGCGGCCGGCCTCGAGGATCGCGGTCTGCTGCTGAAGCGTCGCCGGCAGGAGCGTCAGTCGCTTGAGGTAGTGGCGATAGTCGGCTTCAGTCTGGAAGCGGGTGGCACGGACGAGCTGCGGGAGATTGAGTTGCGGTCCCGACATCTGGTTGATGGCAAGCGGCGAGTCGTCGGATGAGAACGGTAGGTCGCTTCCGGCAACGGCAGATCGCAGCAGCTCGTCACCGCGAACGGCGAGGTCGGCATTGAAGGCGAGGATGTCCCAGGAGAGGCGGTCCTCGCCCTCGAGCTTGCTCCGGTCGATGGCGCGAATTGCGGCCAGAAGCTCCGTGTGATGATGGCGTCGCGCGGCGATAGCGTTCGGCGAACGGTCTGTCACGCGATCGTCGTAGCGGTGTTCGCCAATGGCCGTCGCCCGCTCGGGAAACTCCGCGAGCCGCCACTCCCACTCCGAGTCCAGCAACCGGTGCAGGGCAGCGGCGGCCGAGGCGGGCGGCGCTACCTTCGTGGCGGCGGCAGTACCAGCGACGAGGAGGGATGCGGCGGCTGCCAGCGCGCAAATCGCGACCGGGACGAGGCGGTGCGCCAGCACGCGGCGCGGTCCGTGATCGTCAGACGAAGTTGGCGTGGCAAGAGCATGCGTGCCGGCGGAAGCGCGGCCGAAGTTCCAGTTCATCGAGACTCCCCCCCAGATGATTTCCTCCATCGTCGCGAATGCGACCTTCGAAGGCAAGACGCTGGGGGCTGTCAATGCACTACCGTATCAATCACTTGCCGCCGGAGTCGCGCCGGGTTGGCGTCTGGACGTTTCTTCACAATTGCGTTGACGGGGCAAGGTCGCTTTCGTGCCGCCGCCGATCAAGACGAAGGTACGGCAAGCGCGATCAACGAAGCGGCGGGACTCCAGTCGAAACGCCCCCAAAACTCGCGACGCATGTCCGCTGCACGCTCTTCGCGCTCTGTGGGCGCGCGCTGACATGCGCGATCGTCAACAAAATTCGTCCTTGATACGGCAATCGAAACGGTTCGTCTCGTTCTAGGAACGCTTCGACGCGCCAGCCTGACGGCGACCTCGTCGCGCGATACCCTCGATTCGAACCAAGCAGACGGCCGTGCCGCAACCACGAGCGCCACCGACATCATGTCCGGGCGCCCAGTCGTTGTACCGGGCCGGGCAAGCGCGAAGGGGGAGGAGACCGGGCCGTGACCATTCGGACAATCGTGGTCGATGATGAGAAATTGGCGCGACGTGGGCTGCGCGCGCGGCTTGAGTCAGTTTCGGACATTACCATCATCGGTGAATACTCGAGCGGGAGCGCAGCTCTCGTGGGAATTCGCCAGGCGGCGCCGGATCTCGTATTCCTCGACATCCAGATGCCGGGTATGTCCGGTCTTGAGGTTGCAGCCGCGCTTGGCCCGAACCCTCGACCGCACGTCATTTTCGTTACGGGCTACGAGGACTATGCGATCCGCGCATTCGAACTGCGCGTCCTCGACTACCTCTTGAAGCCCATTGAGGAGGGCCGCCTCGATGCAGCGCTCGATCGGGCGCGCCGTGCCCTCAAGACGACGCGCGACAGCGACATCGGGCAACGCGTCGCGAGCGCCATCTCCGGCATCTCCGCGGCGCCGTCGCCAACGACGGAGGCGCGTCTGCCGTATCGATTGCTGGTCCGGACGGGCGACCGGACCGTCGTCGTGCCCATCGAGGACGTCGACTGGATCGGCGCCTCGCGCGACTACGTGACGATCCACGTTGGACCGAAGCAGTGGCTGTTGCGAGAGCCATTGACGGCACTGGCGGCGCGCTGTGCGGCGCACGGCATCGTGCGCATTCATCGCTCGACGCTGGTGCAGCTCAACCGGGTCGTGGAGCTACGCCCGCTGGTCAATGGCGAATTCACGGTGCTCCTGCGTGACGGTACCGAGCTCAAGATGAGTCGAAATTTCCGCTCGGCCCTGGATGCCCTGATTTCCGACCGAACCTGAATCGTGCGCGCGCGCGACCTGGGTCGCGCGCGCGTGGTCGTGGCCGGCATTCGCCTCG
>CAYNCY010000543.1:0-2851 GCA_964395195.1 uncultured Steroidobacteraceae bacterium | reverse complement strand
AGATCGTTCGGGCTCGAACCCGGCGTCGAGCCCGAGGCAGCGGCGATCGTCTTGTTGAGCGCCGCGATCTGGGTCGCGAGGCTGTTGATGCTGCCGACGGTCGACTGGATCTGCGTGTTGGCGTTCTGGTTGAGCGCGTTCAGCTGGCTCGCGGCCTGCTGGATCGAACTCGCGAGCCCCTGGGCCTGCGAGAGCACGTTCTGGCGGCTCGCGACCGAGGTCGGGTTGCTGGCGAGCGTCTGCCAGGAATTGAAGAAGCTCGTGATCGCGCTCGAGACGCCGTTGGTCGAGGTACCGATCAGCGAGTCGACCTGGTTGGCGATGCCGAGGTACGCGGTCTGCTGGCCGAGCACGCCGCTCGAGGACCTGAGCTGGTTGACCGAGAACTGGTCGAACGCGCGCGAGACGCCCGAGACGTCGACGCCATTGCCGATGAACGAGCCCGCGGTCGCATCCGGGGTCCGCTCCGACAGCGTCGGGATCTGCCGGCTGTAGCCCGGCGTGTTCGCGTTAGCGACGTTATTGCTCGTGACCGCGAGCGCGTTCTGGAACGCGATCAGTCCGGATACGGCAGTGTCGAATACATTGGCCATGCGTCTCGCCTGCGGGGCGCCGTGCGCCCGTCAGTGCCTCGTGCCCGTCTCGTCAGGTCAGAAGATCGGCGGTTCGTCCGGCTTCTTGAGCGACGCCACCGCATTGCGGAGGACCGAGGAACGTAGAATTGCGGTCATCTTCGTCGAATAGTCGGGATCTGTTGCGTACCCCGCCCGATGCAGTGCCTGGGCGAAGCCCTCTCCATTCGTTCCCTGCTGCAACGCAGCAGAGAATCGGCTGCTTCCCTTCAGGAGGGCCACGTAGTCGTCAAACCCGTGGGCGACCGACTCGTAGGCCCGGAAGGGCTCGCGGCGGCGCTCGGCGACGCCGCCCGCGTACTCGACCGTGTCCTTGATCGTGCGACGCCCCGTCCAGGCAGGGTCGGCCTTGATACCGAAGAGGTTGTTGCTCGAGCTGCCATCCGCGGTCGGGATCTGGCGTCCCCAGTTGCTCTCGAGCGCCGCCTGCGCGACGAGCGCGAGCGGATCGACGCCGAGCTTGGCGGCGGCGGCCTCGGCCTCAGGCATCACGAGCGCGACGAACTCCTCGGGGCTCGAGGCGACCGCACCCGTGCTCGCGGCCGCCGTACCCGCGTCGCGCGCGACATCCAGGAGGCTCGAGACGCCGGCCATCGCGGGGCGCTTCGGAGCCTTGTGGTAGGTCCCGAGCGCCGCGCCCGCGGCGGCGCCGTGCGGCGTGAGGCTCCGCACCAGGAGGTCGGCGATGCCGAGGCCCTTGCCCTGCGACATCGACATCGACAGCTGCTCGTCGAACAGGTCCTGGTAGAGCCGCGTCTGGTCGCTGTCGAAGAGGCCGTCGCCGAGCTTCGCCTCGCGCATCGACTTCATCATCATGTTGATCATCAGCGCCTCGAACTGCTGCGCCACGGCGCGCAGCGTCGCCGGGTCGTGCGGCGCGGTGCCGGCCTGTGCCTTGAGTGGCTCGAGGCCCTGCACGTCGAGCCAGTTCTGCGCGCCCGCGTCGACGGTTGCGCTCGGCAGCGGTGAGATCGGGGCGATGGGAAGTGTGGCGGTCATGGCGGCCTAGATGACGATGAGTTCGCCGTGCAAGGCACCGGCCTGCTGCAGGGCCTCGAGGATCGCGACCAGGTCGCCGGGCGCGGCGCCAACCTGGTTGACGGCTCGCACGATCTCATCGAGCGAAACGCCGGGCTCGAAGAGGAACATGCGGCTCCCCTTCTGCTGCACGTCGATGGTGGAGTCGGGCACGGTGACCGTCTGCCCGCCCTGCGACAGTGCGGAGGGCTGGCTGACGTGCAGGTCCTCCTTGATGCTGACCGTCAAGGATCCGTGCGAGACGGCGGCCGCGGTCACGAGCACGTGGTTGCCGATGACTACGGTGCCGGTGCGCGAGTTGATGATGATGCGAGCCGAGGCTTCGCCCGGATCCACGTCGAGGTTTTCGAGCACCGAGAGGAACGACACGCGCTGCGCGGCGTCCGCGGGTGCCCGCACGCGGACCGAGACCGCATCGAGGGGCGCCGCGGTGTCGGCACCGAGTTCCTTGTTGATGCGCGCCGCGAGGCGCGTCGCCGTCGTGAAGTCGGCGGTGTGCAGGCTCAAGGTCAGCGTATCGCCGTTGCCGAAGGACGAGGGCACCGAGCGCTCGACCGTGGCGCCGTTCGGCACCCGCCCCGAGGTCGGCACGTTGACGGTGACCTTGGAGCCGTCGTTCGCCTGGGCACCGAAGCCGTTGACGATGAGGTTGCCCTGCGCGACCGCGTACACCTGGCCATCGAGTCCCTTGAGCGGCGTGATCAGCAGCGACCCGCCCCTGAGGCTCTTGGCGTTACCGATCGAACTCACGGTCACATCGATCGTCTGGCCCGGCTTCACGAAGGGCGGCAGCTCCGCGTGCACCGAGACCGCGGCGACGTTCTTGAGCTGCGGCGTGGAGCCCGCCGGGATCGTGATGCCGAGCTGCTCGAGCCAGTTCTTGAGGCCCTGCACCGTGAACGGCGCCTGACTCGTCTGGTCGCCCGAGCTGTCGAGGCCGACCACGAGGCCGTAGCCGACCAGCTGGTTGTTGCGCACGCCCTGCACGTTCGCGAGGTCCTTGATGCGCTGCCGGGCGGGCGGCGGAGGCGGCGGAGGCGGCGGTGTCGGTTCGGCCGCGACCTTCGCGGCCGCGCTCGCCTTCAGGATGGCCGGCGCCTTCGCGACCGAGGGATCCTGGGCGCGCGCGACGCCGCCACCGAGTACGAGGACGGCGAGGAGCGCGGGCAGGAGGACGCGGG
>CAYNCY010000542.1:0-2854 GCA_964395195.1 uncultured Steroidobacteraceae bacterium | reverse complement strand
CGGCGCTCGTCGTACCCTCCGCGCAGATGCTCGCGGCGCTTCGCGGCTACGGCGTGACCGCGCGCGCCGAGATCATTCCGACCGGCATCGACCTCGCGCGCTTCTCAGGCGGTGATGGCCAGCGCTTCCGGGCCGAGCACGGCATCGCCCGGGACCGCCCGGTGCTCGTGCACATTTCGCGGGTCGCGCACGAGAAGAACATCGACTTCATCCTCGAGGCGGTGGCACGCGTCCGCCGCGAGGTCCCCGATGTGCTCCTCGTGATAGCGGGCGAGGGCCCGGCGCTCGAGCACGTCAAGCGCCGCGCCCGCGCCCTCCGGCTCGACGGCAGCGTCCTCTTCGTCGGCTACCTCGCCCGCGCCGGGGCGCTCCTCGACTGCTACCGCGCCGGGGACGCGTTCGTGTTCGCCTCGCGCACCGAAACCCAGGGGCTCGTGCTCCTTGAGGCGCTCGCGCTCGGCGTGCCGGTCGTCTCGACGGCGGTCATGGGCACGGCGGACGTCCTCAAGGACGCGAAGGGCGCGCTGATCGCGCCCGAGGACACCGCGGGCTTTGCCGGGCGGGTCGTCGAACTCCTTCGAGACAAGGCCCTGCACGCGAGACTCGCTGCGCTCGCCCCCGCGGACGCGGCGGCGTGGACGGCGCGCACGATGGCGGAGCGGCTGCTCATTCTCTACCAGTCGGTCGCGGCCGGTGCCCGCGACGGCCGCTATACTCATGCGGGAAAGGAAATAACGCAGGCGACCCGTGCCGACCGAGTGGCTCCGAGTGATGCTCGATGAAGTGGCGCGCAAGCGCGCCGCCGCCGAGCGCGAGCGCGCCGAAGCGGCGCGGCGTGCTGCCGAGCCGCCGGTGAGGACACCGGCCGAACCCGTGCGGGCGAAGCGACCCTAGTCGACGTCCAGGTCGACGCGCCCGCGTCCGTCCCGACCCCGCACGCGGGGCCGCGCCGAGCCCTGTGTTAATCTCCCGGAAAGATCGGGAGAATCCGGGTTGCGGGAAGGGGTTACACCCGGCATACACGTTGCCCACGAGGTTGGCGCCGGCGGAGCAATCGCTCGCGTTCCCTCGACGACCGTCGCTTTCATCGGCCGCGCGTTGCGCGGCCCCGTCAACCGCGCCGTCACCGTCACTGGTTTCGCCGAGTTCCAGGCCGTCTTCGGCGGACTCTGGCAGCCCAGCACGCTTTCCTACGCAATCGAGCAGTTCTTCGAGAACGGCGGGCGCACGGCGCGCGTCGTCCGGGTCGTCAACGGCGGGCGACCGGCGACGGTAACGCTGCCGGTCGATCGGCTGACCGCCCTGACGCTCGAGGCGCAGTGCGCGGGGACGCGCGAGTTCCTGCGCGCCGCGGTCGACTACGACAACCTCGGCGCCGAGGACACCGACAAGTTCAACCTCGTGATCCAGCGCGTGCGGGCCCCCGGCTCCGAGCACGTCGAGGACCAGGAAATCTACTCGCGCGTATCGATCGACCCGAACTCGCCACGCTCGGTCGCGGCGCTGCTCGCGGACTCCTCCCTCGTGCGCCTGAAGGGCGCCGTGCCCCTCGAGCGGCCCGTTCCCACGCACCGCGGTGACGGACGGACGCTCGCCGCGTACGTGAGCTCGAACCCGGACGGTGACGACGGCGGGCCGCTCACCGACTACGACATCATCGGCTCCGCGATCGAGCGCACCGGCCTCTTCGCCTTCGGCGAGGGCGACCCGTTCAATTTCCTCTGCGTGCCGCCGCTGACCCGCGACCATCCCGTCGGCCCAAGCGCGCTCCTCGTCGCCGCGCGCTTCTGCCGCGAGCGGCGCGCACTGCTGATGCTCGATCCCCCCTCCGGCTGGGACGGCCCGGCGGCCGCGCTCGATGGCGTGCGCTCATTCCCGTTCGCGAGCGAGAACGCGGTGATGTACTTCCCGTGGGTACAGACCTACGACCGGCTGCGCGGCCGCTTCGAGGCCTTCGCACCCTCGGCGGCGGCGGCGGGCATGCTCGCGCGCCTCGACGCCGCGCGGCCCTTCTGGGCGCCGCCCGATGCCGACGACGGGCCACTCCGGCCGGGCCTTCGTCCCGTGGCCGCGGTCGCCGAGGACTGGCGCGTGCGGCTCGCGAACGCCGGCATCAACACGCTCCAGTCGGTGCGCGCGCGCCGCTCGATCGGGGCACGCACGATGGCGGCCTCGCGCGCGAGCGCGGCCGACTGGCGGCACCTTGCGCTTCGGCGCCTCGCGCTCCTCGTCATCGACAGCATCGAGCGCGGCACCCGCTGGGTGCTCTTCGAGCAGCCGGGACCCGCACTGTGGTGGCGACTCGAGCGGCAGGTCGCCGAGTTTCTGATGGCTCTTGAAGCCGAGGGCGCCTTTCCGGTGCGGCCGCCGGATCGCGGCTGGTTCGCGATCTGCGACCAGCGCGTCAATCCGCCCCGGCAGATCGGCGAAGTGCGCGCGCTCTTCGGCTTCACGGCGCTGCGCGAGGGCGAGTGGCACTGCTGGCTCGTCACGCACGGTGCGGGGGGCAGCCGCGTGCAGCCCGTGAGCCTCAATCGCCTGCACTCCGCGGGCGGCAAGCCACCGCTTGATCCGGACTTCGACGTCGCGACGGTGCTGCAGGAGCAGTTGCTCCGCAGCTGACATGTTCAGATGGCGCGACGGCGCCGGCCGTGCTGACGCCGGCCTCGGTGGGACCTGGGCGCGTGATCCGCGCGAGGCGGCGGACGAGGCCGTGGGCGCTGTCGGTGCACTGACGCGCGGCGCCTGAGCGGTGGTGACGCCCGACGCTAGCGAACGCCGGTGTCGGGTGTGCCAAAGCCGCCGCCGCCCGGCGTCTCGATCTCGATCGCATCCCCCGCGACCACCCGCACGG
>CAYNCY010000541.1:0-2854 GCA_964395195.1 uncultured Steroidobacteraceae bacterium | reverse complement strand
GAGGCCTCCTGCAACCAGGGATTCGTGCGGGGGCCCGAGCTCAGCAGGCGCGTCTCGATCCACTCGCCGCCGTGTTCGATGTTCGCACTGTGAAGTTTTGCCCAGAGCTCCTGCTCGCTGATGCCGGGACGCAACGCGAGGCGCATGCGCTCCATGCCGATGTCGGCGACCGCGAGCGACGCGCGCATGCAGGCGATCTCCTCCGAATTCTTGATCGAGCGCGCGAGTTCCATGACCCGCTGCCCCTCGACCAGCGTGAAGCCGGCGCCGCGGAGCGCCTCCGTGCCGACGAGGTCGGCGCGATCGATCGCGAGCTTCAGGTTGTCGCGTCCCATGCGCTGGGTCACGACATCGAAAATCTCCGCTGCCCAGCGGCGACTGACCGTGGCGGCATGCTCCGCGGAGTCAAAAAACGAGTGGATGCTGCCGAGGCGCACCTCCGCGACCAAGGGTGAGCGTGGAATGCCGAGAATGGCGTTCTTGTTGGCGTACTCGAACAGCACCGCCGGCCCTTCCGCCGGAACGATGCAGTATCGGCCCATGTTGTGCAGCAGCCAGACCGTCATGTTGCGGGTGTCGGTGGCGTAGCGGATGTTGATCGGGTTGATGAGGAGCGCGGCAGCGCAGCCGTTTTCCCTGAGGAGTTGCTGGACGCGCGCGTACCGATAATTGCGCAATGCCGCGAGGTCGACCTTCACGTCGGTGGGATCCGGCAGGGTGCCCTCGGTCACTCGTCCTGCGCTGATGCGGTTTGGCATCCCGGTATTGTCCTCGCTTGTACAGGGCAGCGCCGCGCCTCGGAAGGTGCGGCTGCGCGGGCCCGGCTACCGGGCGCGCGCGCCGTCAGCGGAGCAGGCGATTGAAGACGTTGCGCAGGATGATCACGATGGCGGCACCCGCGAGACCCATCGCGAGGTTGCCGATGATCGTGGTCAGGTACGGACCGATAGCCGGAATCTCATCGAATGCCGGTGCGAGCACGTGCAGTGCGACCGCGGACACGATGACGCGGACGTGACTGTCGGGCGGCGTCGGCCAGCCGACCGCGAGACCCAGGAGCGCCAGGACTGGCGCGATGTATGGGATGGGGACGAAGGCCGCGACGATTGCGAGCGCGATACCCGCGAACCCCAGTAGCTTGTAGACGTTCATGTTTCCCCTCTACGCGAGATCGGCGCCAGCAGGTCGCGCGGATTGCGACCCGTCCGCGGTGCATGCCCGAATCGACCACCGCTCAATTCGCCGGGCACGCCGTCGGCGCCCCAGCATGCGTGATGCGGACATCGGCGATCGCGAGGCGCATGCGAGTACCCGAGGATACGACGAACGGCGTGCCGACGGCAGTTAGGTCGGCGCCTTTGGTCGCGAAACACGCGAGCGGGAGTGACAGTACCGTCCATTGTCCGGCCGGCGTTGCCGCGAGTTCGCGGGTGACATCGAAGGTCGGCTCGACGGGCCCCTTGCAGTGCGACCAGACCGTAGCGGATAACTTCGTGCGGCTGCCGTCCGCTGGGACTTCGGCACCGAACGGCGCCGAGCAGCGGATGCCGATCCGCACGTTGCCGCCCGGGGCCTCCTCGACGCGAAGCCTGATTCGAAGGGCGCCGCCGTGCTCGGCAAGTTCGCTCAGGTCGATCGAGCGACCGCCGATCGTGAGCATGGCTTCACCGCTCCCGCTCCATGTCGCACGCGTGGAGTCGGGCGCCAGCGCAACGCCGACGGTTCCGCTCGGCGTCGCCTGCTCCTGGGTGGTCAGGCGAATGCCGGACGCCGGGTCGGAGACGAACAGTGACCACGGTGCACGCACCCGGCCGGCCGTGAACAGCAGATCCGCATCCTGCCGCTCGCTTGCGGGCGTTGCGAGTTCCGACAGCCGCGACGTGGCAGCCGCCGGATGCGAGTAGTCGAGTCCGAAGCCGCGCGCAAACAGGGCACCTTGGCCACGGTCGCTGTCGTCGAGCGGGACCGGCAGCGGCGTGGCGGGCCACGAGAAGCTGAGACGTCCCGTGAAGTCGTGCCGCAGCTTGTCGTCCGGCGAGCGGACGAGTACGTCGGCGACGCCCACGCCCTCGCTGCCGGGCAGCCACGCGGCGACGAACGCGTTGGCGGCGTTGAGTTCCGGGTTTACCCACATCGGACGGCCGGAGAGGAAGACGGCCACGACCGGGATTCCGCGCGCGCGGAGCTTGCGCATCAGCATCAGGTCGTGACGGTCGCCCGCCGAGAAATCGAGCGCCTCGCGATCGCCAAAGTATTCCGCGTAGGGACGTTCACCGAAGACGACGACCGCAGCCTGCGGAGGGGCGGTGAAATTTCCATCGCGGCTCAACTCAGCCGTTCCGCCACCCGCTTCCATCGCCGCCTTCAGGCCAGCGAAAATCGACGTCCCGCCGGGGAAATCGGCATTGGTGTTGTGCGCGCCCTGCCAGTCGATCGTCCAGCCTCCCGACTGCTGGCCGATGTCATCGGCGCCAGCACCGGCGACCAGCAAGTGGCCGTGGGAACTCAACGGCAGTAAGTCGCCATCGTTCTTGAGGAGCACCAGCGACTTCTGCACGGCCTCGCGCGCAATCGCACGGTGCTCCGGGCGGCCGAGTTCCTCAAAATGCCCGGTGGCCGGACGATCCGCCGGCAGCGGGTGCTCGAACAAGCCCGCGAGCACCTTTACCCGGAGGATTCGCCGCACGGCGTCATCGATGCGGGCGGAGGGCAGCTCGCCGGCGCGTGCGCGGCGCAGGGTGTTCCGGTAGAGGTCCTTCCACCGGTCTGGCACCATGAACACGTCGAGGCCCGCGCGAATAGCCGCCGGACAGTCGGACTCCGTGCAGCCCGGAACCTCTTCCTGCGCATTCCA
>CAYNCY010000540.1:0-2862 GCA_964395195.1 uncultured Steroidobacteraceae bacterium | reverse complement strand
CCGCCGACGCGGCGCGAGCGCGGCGGTCGGGACCCTCGCACCACGCATAGAGCGCCGCGCCGAACGTTCGCCACATCGTGACCACGTTTTCGCCGTAGCTGGCCAGGAACGCCGCGCCGCCTGCGGCGGTGAGGCCGAGTCGCGTCTCGACCAGCGGCAGCAGCGTCCGTCCGCCGAGCGTCGCGCCTTCGAGCACGTAGGCGCAACCGAACGCGCTCGCCGTGTCTTCGAGGACGGGTAGCGTCTGGCAGCACGGCAATTGCAGAACCGTGCCGCGCTCGACGCCAAGCGCGACCAGGTCCTGCGTCAGCAGCGGCAGCTTGCGGCGCGCGGCAAAGTCCCCGAGCACGGCGCCGAATCCCGAGGCGTCAAGGCCGCGCTCGACTGTCGCGCAAAATCCCCACATTCGTTCGAGATGCGCGCGGTACGCCAGCGGTTCGGTGAACCGGCCCTTGATGTCGAGTCGCTTTTCGAGCCGCTGGTGTGTCGGCCACGTGGCCGCCCGCAATGCCGCCAGGGCGCTCACGCCGACGCCTCGCACGCGAGCGTGGCGTTGGTGCCGCCCGTCGATGTCGCGCGCGGCGCGGCGCAACGGGACCGGACCGCAACGGGCCACCCATCGGATCCGGTCACGGCCGGCGAACGGCCTGCCACGCGGATCGGCCGAGCGTCCGACCGGCGAGCGAATCGGGATCCGAGCATCCACGGAGTATAGCGGCGAGACTCCTACCGACAAGCACGGCCTGGGCGCTTGCGGCCGACTACTCGCGCGCAGGTCGCCCGCGATCGCCGCGGCCGGCGGCACTGACTTCCTTCAGCAGGGAGTGCAGGCCGCTAAGACCGTAGGAGAGGTCGCCAAACGTGCATTGCTCCCGCTCCCACATCGTGCCGAGTTGCCGCGCCGCCGGAGCCAGCAGGTCCAGGCAGATCCGGTTGAGCGGCGTGCCACGAAGCCGCACCGAGTCGACGAAGGCAGCCGCTTCGACCGGCCCGCGCGCGATCAGCAACCGCACCAGTTCGCTCACGTCGTCCGGGCCGGCGGACCGGGGCAGCGCCGAGGGCACACTCTTCGGGATGCATCGGCTGCGCAGCGCGATCAGCAAGCGCGGCACGATCTCGCCCTCGATCGTGCGTACCAGACCGGCAAGCTGCTCCGGTTCCATTCTCGAGGCGGCGCTCTTTGGACGCCGCTTGCGCCGCTCGCGGGCACGGCCGTCGGTCGCCTCGCTCCACGACGATGGCTGCTCGGTCTCCGAGTGCTTGTCAAATTGCATCGTCGCGCGTCGATCGTGACGGACGGGTGGTGCGCTCGGAGGGAAGCCGCTGCGCGCCTGCCACAACGACGGGTCCGTAGACGCGACGGCGACGCAATTCCGCAGTTGGAGTCATCGGCCCCCCGTCAACTCGAGTTCCCCTGCAGCTCCCGTGCCGGCCGTCGCTGTCAATCGCGAGTTCGCCGGGCGGGTTCCTCGGCGTTGGAGACCGTGCGTCCCTCAGCACCAGGAGGCGGTAGTTAACAGTACCGGCAAATAGGTAGTCAACTAATACGTGTAAGCTGCTGGCCGCGACCGGCGGAAACAGGCGCTGCAGAAAATGACGCACTGCAGCGGAGCACGGCCGTCGCGGTCGGACCGATCGTCGGGCTGCCCGGAGCCGCGCGGACGGTGGGTGCCGATCGCAGGACCACAATCGCGAGAGCGTTCGGGGGTTCGTTGACGTGCGGCGCGCGCCGGACCCACTAAACTGTGGTGCTGCCCGAATCCACCTGCGTCGCGCGATCGAATTCAAGGCTACGCATAGATGGTCGACTCCGTACTGATCCGTATCGCCCGCGGCGAATCCGATGCTGTCCGCACGTGCATCGATGACTTCGGCGCGCTCGTCTGGTCGCTGGCGCGTCGTCTTTCACCGACGCGCGCCGACGCCGAGGACGCGGTGCAGGAAATCTTCATGGACGTGTGGAAAAGCGCCGCGCGTTTCGATCCGCGGCAGGGCACGGAGACGGTGTTCGTCGCGACCATCGCGCGACGCCGCCTGATCGACCGCCTGCGCCGGCACTCCGCGCGCCCGCAGTTCGCCTCCGACGAGGAACTCGATGCGATCGGCTTCGCGGAGCCGGGCACCCGTGGCGAGATCGCGAGCGAAGCGGAGCGTGCCGCCGAGGCGGTCGGCCAGCTCGGCGGCGACCAGCAGCGAGTGATAGCGCTCGCGGTGCTGCACGGACTCACGCACAGTGAAATCGCGAGTGCGACCGGCATGCCGCTCGGTACGGTCAAGACGCAGCTCAGGCGCGGCATGATCAAGGTGCGCGAGCTGCTCGGTGTCAGGCTCACGTGCGACGAAGGGAGTGGCGCATGAGCGCGCACTTCCTCACCGACGAGCGCCTGCTTGACCTCCTGATCCAGGAGGCGACGACCGGCCTCAACGCGCCCGAGTCGGCCGAGCTCAAGGCGCTCCTCGCGCGGCATCCGGATGCAAACCCCGCCGTCATCGAGTCCACGGTCGCGGCGCTTGCGCTCGCGGCGCCGCTCGATCCGGAACCGTTGCCCGCGCACCTGCGCGCGCGCCTGATCGCTTCGGAAGCCGCGATGCGCGGCACCGCCGCGGCCACGAGCCTCGCGGCGCGCGCGCCGCGCGCGACGCCGGGCAGCTCCTCGCGCCGCACGCCGGGCGGCTGGTGGGCGGCCGCGGCGGCGATCCTGATCGCCATCGCCGGCTGGTACCCGCGACTCGCGACGCCGCCCGCGCCGCGGGCGGTCGCGGCCCCGCCCGCCCCCAGCGAGCGCCGGGCCGCACTCAACGCGAGCCGCCCGGGCCGCCTGCGCGGGGGGTTCGCGGCGACCCAGGACCCGAGTGCGCGCG
>CAYNCY010000539.1:0-2864 GCA_964395195.1 uncultured Steroidobacteraceae bacterium | reverse complement strand
GTCTTGCAGATTTGAAACATCCGGCGGGCCCTGGCTATCGCGTCAGGCGGCGGTACTGACCCGGCGGAACGCCGAAATGTACGGCGAATGAACGCGTGAAGTGGCTCTGATCGGAGAAGCCGACGCGCAACGCGATCTCGTAAAGCGGAAGCGACGTCCGGCCGAGGAGCGTCGCGGCCCTGCCCAATCGGTGGAAGCGCTGATAATCGCCCGGCGTGCACCGGTAAAAACGCCGGAACGCGCGCGCGAGATGCACCGGATGGACGCCCACGGTCGCCGCGATCTCGCGCATCGTCAGCGGGTCGGCTTGGCGGTCGTTGATGAGCTCGAGCGCCCGAATCAGCCAGCTCGGGCGTTCGCTCGCGACGGCCCGACCGGTCATCGAGCCCAGCAGCTCGAGGCACAGGGCCTGCAAAGAAAGGTCCCCCTCCTGCGTCGCGGCACCGCGCGCGATTTGGGAAACGAGCGCCTGCTGCAATGGCGCCGTGAGGTGCAGCGCCTCGGACACTGCGGGAAGGTCGGCGAGCCAGCCCGAAGCCAGCGACGGGGCGATCGAAATGGCGAAAAAACTGCCGCGACCGCGCTCGAAATGGTCCCGGTGGGTCGTCCCCGGCGGGTTGTAGACGAGCGTCGGGCGGCCGGCGTCGGCGCGGCCCGCCGCGCTCGAGACGTACTGGCCGCCCGTGATCAGCACGAAGTGGGCGTCCTCGTGGGTGTGAGTGTGGACGTCCTCGGGGCGGCGGTCGGCGATCCGATGCGAGACGTCGAGACCGCCGCTCGCGTATCGGGTGAGCGCGCCGCCGAAAAACTCCCCGGCATTGAAGCGAAGCGCAGTCACCCTACGTCCGGCACGTACCCATAACTCCCACTTCCCCTGTCCGCTTCACGTCCATGTGGCACCGCACGCGGCTCTACCGCCAGTCGCCGTGGTCCGAGTGGCATCATACGGTGTACACCACCGGCCTCGAAGCGCGGTGGCAGAGGCGCTGCCAATGAATGTGCTCGTGCTCGGCGGGACCGGCTCCATCGGCCGGCCGGTCGTCATCGAACTCGTGGGCTCCGGCCACAGGGTGTACGCGCTGGCGCGCTCCGATACGTCCGCGCGGCGCCTGGCGAGCTTCGGCGCGACTCCCATCCGGGGCGACATCGCGTTGCCAGAGAGCTGGGCGGGTTCGCTGCCGGCGCTCGACGGCCTGGTACATGTCGCCGCGACATTTGACGAGGCGGAGGAGCGTGTTCAGACGGGACTCCTCGATGCGCTCCTCCCGGCGCTCGCGAGGGCGCCAGCGCCGGTCCGGCTGGTCTACACCGGCGGCTGCTGGCTGTACGGCGCCGACCGCGGTGCGGTGGTCACCGAAGAGAGCCCCTTCGCGGCGCCTGCCGAGTTCGCCTGGGGCGTGGATCACGTCGAGCGCGTGCTCGCCGCACCCGGGATCCACGCCGTGGTCATTCATCCGGCCATGGTGTACGAGGCATCGGGTGGCGTGTTCAGTCGCTTTTGCAGCGACGCGCGCGACCGGGACACCGTGCGCGTGGTCGGCTCGGAAGACGTTCGCTGGCCGCTCGTTCATTCCGAGGACCTTGCGGTCCTTTATCGCCTCGCACTCGAGCGGGCTCCGGCGCGGGAGTCGTACCTCGGCGTGACGCTCGAGGGGGTGCCGGTCGGCACGATCGCGCGCGCATTCGCCCGCAAGTTCCGATTGGCGCGGATCGATCCCTCGATCGTCGCGATCGAGGAGATCGTCGCGGAACTGGGGCCGTGGGCCCGGGGTTACGCCCTAGACCAGCGACAGAGTGGCGCGAAGGCGCGCCGCGCGCTCGGCTGGGACCCGAGGCACGTCGATCCGATCCGGGAGATCGAATCGATCGACTCGTCGTTGCAGGTTACTGCGCCGGGTGGGCGCTAGCGTTCGGCGAACCCGGCGCCGAGGCGGGCATGTCGAGAATCGCCCGCGTGCCCGAGTCCCCGTCCGGACCAATCGACATTCGCGCCGTCCCGGCGTAGGCCGCGTGCAGGCGGGCGTCCACGTTGCGCAGCCCGTTGCCGAACGACTCGGGCCCGAGTACGTGCGGGAGGCGGGGCGTACTGTTGGTCACCTCGACCCGGAGGCGCGAGTTCTCCGTCCGGATAGTCACGCCAACCAGCAGCGCTTCGCCCGCGCCGCAACGTCCGTGTTCGATCGCGTTCTCGACGATCGGCTGCAGCAGCAGCGCTGGAATCGGCACGCCCAGTGCGTTCGGATCAACCGCCAGCTGGACCTTGAGGCGATCGCGGAACCGCGTCTGCTGCACCGCGAGATACGCCTCCAGACCCTCGACCTCCGCGCTCACTCGCGCCCACGGCGTCTTGGCGCTCTCGAGCGCGACGCGCAGGAAATCCCCCAACCGCGCGACCATCGTGACCGCCTGCGGGGGATTCTCGAGAATAAGGCCCGCAATCGCGTGCAGGGAGTTGAACAGGAAGTGCGGATGAAGCTGCGCGGAGAGCATTGCCATGCGCGCATTGGCGAGTTCCGCTGACAGGTTGGCGAGCCGCATCGACTCGCGGTTGTAGCGCCGCGCGAGGTACACGAGCGCGACTGTCGCGAGCCCGAGCGCATAGGGCGGCATCCAGAATCGGAGCAGCGACAGCCAAAACATCTCCGGCAGCCACAACTTCAGCCACGGCAGCAGCGGCTTGCCCATGCTGAGCAAGTCGCCCTCCACGAGGCCCGCCGACAGTATTTGCAGAAAAGGCACCAGCCGCAGCACGAGAATAGTCACCAGCACGTCCACCGCGACGACGCGGACGCGCGTCGCAGGGTTTGTGGACCAGCGCTGGCCGAGCACGATCCGATAGGCGCACGACGACACGAGGAACATCA
>CAYNCY010000538.1:0-2871 GCA_964395195.1 uncultured Steroidobacteraceae bacterium | reverse complement strand
TGACCCGGACCGTTGCTGGTCAGCTGGCCGCAGCGGGTCGCGGTCGGCAGCGCCGCGATGCACGCCGTCGGGAAGGCGACGCCCGGTGCCGACAGCGGGAAGAGTGCCTGCTCGAGCGGCTGCAGTGCCGCGAAGAGGAGCTCGACGTCGTCGTACTGGAGCGGGGTGTTCTTGCGGTAGGTCAACTCGCCCTGCAGCGCAATGCCGCTCGTGCCGAGCTGCGTGTTGAACGAGACGCCGAGGGTCTGCAGGTCATCCGGGTACTCGATGAAGTACTGGGAGGTCTGCGCGTACTCGTGCTGCGCGAGCGCGTTCGCCGTGTACGCGATGTTCGAGGTCGTGCCACCCGCCCGGTAGGTGTTGACGCCGATGGTCGCGTAGCTCGCGAGCGTCGCCGCCGAGATGTTGCCGCCGGCGGCGCCGGCGGCCTGAAGGCCCGCACCCGTGCCGACGTTGATCGCCGCTGCCGGGGTCGCGCCACCGACGAGGGCCTGCACCGCGGCCTCCACCGAGGTCGCCGCGCCCGCGGCATTGGCGATGCCGGCGGTCGTGCCCGCGCGGCTCGAGATGAGCGGCAGCCGGCTCGAGTACTTCTGCCAGTAGAAGCCGAGCTCCGTGCCGCTGCCGAGGCTCGGCAGGAACCAGCGGAACGCGAGGCCGCCCTGGCCGCTGTGCTTGGGATCGAGCCGCGGGCCCTGCGGCACCGCCTGGAAGTTCGCGATGTAGGGGCCGCCGAGCGGCCGGAAGTCCGTGCCCTGGTCGGAGTACTGGCCAAAGCCCAGGAACACCTGCCGGCCGCCCGCCGTCGCGAAGTCGTTGGTCGAGAAGTAGGTGCCGTCGGGCTCGGGCTCCGTGCGGCGCCAGTCGAGCATGTAGAAGCCCTCGACCGAGGTGTTCTGCGAGAGGCCGAGCGTCGCCTTCACCATGCCCTGCGGCAGGAACCCCTCTTTCAGCTCGGCGCCCGGCACGCGCAGCGCCGAGACGTCGACCGCGTTGATCGCGGTGAGTCCGCCCTGGATAAAGGTGCTCTCGCCCCAGCTCACGATCTGCTTGCCGAGCCTGAGCTCGAACGGGTGCCCGCCGATCGACCACTTGCCGTAGCCGAAGGCATCGAGGAGCCGCGTGTAGTTGCCCGCAAGGTCCTTGGCCGCGCGCGAGAGCGGCGTGCGCTCGGTGTTCTGGTCCATCACGGCGTAGTCGTAGAGCGCGGAGCCCCGCGCGAAGAGGCCGTAGTTCTGGTACTTGAGCGACAGCTCGCTCGTGATCTTGAGCGCCTCGCTGAATGCCTGGCCGCTGCGGTAGTTGAGGTCGCCGTCGTCGATGTTGGGCGAACGCGCCGTGCCGCCATCGGCCGTGCCGATCAGCGCGAGGTTCGGGCTCTGCACGCGCCAGGCCTCGCCGTAGGACAGCGTCGTGTCGAAGCTGCCGGAGAGCTGGCCGTTCTGGAAGTCGAATGCGCCCGCACTCGTCGCACACCCGAGCGTCGCGGCCGCCAGCACCAGGGTGACCGCCCGCCTGACTCCGAGGTTGAGGGGGCCCACTACTTGCCTGTTCATTGCATTCCCCAGTTGGCTTTGACGACGCGGTCCCTTGCGTGCGATCCGCGCGATTTTTCTATGCCTGGTTTGGTACGCCCGATTCCGCGCCACCCCGGCGGCTGTTGCGTTCGCGCGCAACCCCCCTCGTCCGCGACGCGTTTCGGGCTGGAAGTATAGCCCGCCGCGCCGGGCCCGTACGCAGCACGCGCGCGCCGGCCGCCGCCTCTTGCACTGCAAAACTCCGCGCCCACCGAACGCTTATGCGTGAGTCACTTGCAGGATGCTGTGCCGGATCTGCTCGGAGAGCACGAGCTGGGCATCGCGCGCGACGGCCAGGAGCTCATCGTCATAGGTCAGATAGCCGCTCGGCGCGACGGCGATGACGTTGCGTGCGCGCAAAAGGTCCAGAAACTGCCGGAACAGCGCCTTGTCGAAGAACTCGGGCGATCTCAGCTCGTAGAGGTGCGACATCCGGCTCGCCATCAGGTGGCAGCGGTTCTCGAGCGCGTCCTGCGAGATCGCATCGCGCCCGGCCTGCAGCAGGAGCGCGATCGCGAGGTAGTAGCGCTCGATGACCTGCAGCGTCGCGTTCGCGAGCACCGAGAGCTGCACCGCCTCGATCGCCCCGGTCGGCGGCCGGCACCACAGCGACCCGTCCGCGGCAGGCTCGAGGAGCCCGGTCGTCGCGAACGCGCCGAGCAGCCCATCGACGGCCGCCGGGACCTCGGCCTCGGACCAGCGCAGGAAGAGCTCCTGGGCGATGTAGGGATAGATGCGCCAGACGAGGCGCTGCACGTCCTCGGTGCGCATCGCGGCATTGTTGAGGAACGCGCAGGCGATCAGCGAGGGGAGCGCGTAGGCGTGCAGGATGTTGTTGCGGTAGTACGCCGCCAGAATCGCGTTCTCCTCGTTCATCCTGACGACGGCGCCGAGCGGATGCGGGACTGTCTCGAGGATGCCGAGCTTGCGGCCGTAGTCGATGATCGCCGCGCCGTCGGATGCAGTGCACCAGATGTCAGCCGAATAGGGCGCGATCCGCGCCAACCGGCGGTACAGATCGAGCTGGCGCACGAGGTCCGACTCCGGCATCGCGTGGCGCGGCATCGAGAGGAGCGACAGACTCAGGAGCGCGACCGGCGAGATGGCGGCCGCCGAGTTGACGCGCCGCTGGATCGTGCGCGCGAGTTCATCGACCGCACGGTTGAGCCAGGGCGGCCGCGGGTCGCGCTCCTCCCGCCAGCCGCTCGCCAGCGCATCGAGCAGCGCATCGAGCGCGACCGGTTCGCCAAAGCTCACGTACACGCGCCCGAAGTGCTTGAAGAGGAGCGACAGC
>CAYNCY010000537.1:0-2873 GCA_964395195.1 uncultured Steroidobacteraceae bacterium | reverse complement strand
CCGCGGTCACGAGTACCGGCCGCTCGCCGGTGCCGAAGGTGACCTCGCGCACGCGACAACCCTCGACCACCCGGGCGCCCGCCCGCGCCGCGCGGCGGATCAGGATCTCGTCGAAGTCCGCGCGCTTCACCTGGTAGGCGAAGGGGGGAGACGGATCCCAGCTGTCCTTGAACTCGAAGGTCTGGCTGCGACCGAGCCAGGGCGCGACGAACTCGGCGCCCCATTTCTGCATGCCGATCGCGCGCACTTCCTCGGCGACGCCGAGGCGCTCGAGGAGCGGCAGGTTTGCGGGCAGCAGCGATTCGCCGATGTGAAAGCGCGGGTGGTGGTCCTTCTCGAGGACCGCGACGCGATGACCCTTGTCCGCGAGGAGCGTCGCGATCGTGGAACCCGCAGGTCCGCCGCCGATGACCAGGACATCGACGTCGTATTCGCTCGCAGGGTTTGGATCGATGGCCATGGTCTCCTTGGCGCCGGCCGCGCCGGGGCACTATGACCCCGAAGCCGCCAGAACGGGAAGTCCGGCGCTAGGTTATGCGACGGGGAGCCCGGCGGAGTTAAAATCCCGGGCGCCGGTCGGGAAGGGGCCGCAAGGATAGCAGCCAGGGGGAGACCGAATGGACGCGATGGTCAAGAGTCGATGGGCGATGTTCTGGCGGGCGGTCAACATCCGGGCCCGGGCGATCTTTGCGGCGCTCTACCCGTGCCGCTTCGCGCTCCTCGCGGTGCTGGTTCCGGCGCTCGCCCTGATCGGTGTGCCGCAACTGCAGGAGTGCCTGCGGGCACTCGCCGAACGCACCCAGTTCCCGGAATGGGAGTGGATCCAGTGGGCAGCCGCGTTCGCCGCGGCGCTCTACTGGGCCGCGAACGCCTGGTACTGGACGCGGCAACTCCTCACGTTCCGGTTCGCGCCGCATCGCGAACAGGGCGCCGTGTTCGAGCGCGCGCAGACTTACCTGCCGCGGCTCATCGGTGCCGGGGCGCTCACGCTCTTTTCGTGCGCGATCTTCCACGCGGGCCAGGGCTACCACACCGTCGATGAGGGGCGGTTCTCGGCGACGCTTGATCGCGCCGCGCTCGTCGCGTTCCTGCTAGCCGTCGTCTTCTATCTTTTCGTGCACTTCAGGCGCCGCCTCTTCAGCCTCGCGAAGGTCGAGGACCTGAAGACTGTCGTGAAGGCCCGCGAGCTGCCGTCCGGGACGAAGGTCGTGCTCGCGGTATCGGCCGCGATCACGATCGGGTTCTTCTTCTGCGCGTGGCTCGCGCCACACGCCGTCGCGCCGCGCGTCGGCACGATCGCCATCCTCCTGATCGCGGCGGCGGCGTGGTGCACGGCGGGCTCGGTCGCGGTCTTCGCGGATGGCCGCTACGGCCTGCCGGTGCTGCCGCTCGCCTGTGCGGCGCTGGTCCTCTTCAGCCCACTCAATGACAACCACGAGCTGCGCGGGTCGGATGCGGTGGCGGCCAAGCGCGACACGCTTAAGACGTACACCGAGGATTGGCTCGCCGCGCGTGCGGCGGACGCATCGCCCGAACACCCGTATCCCGTCGTCGTTGTCGCGACCGCAGGCGGAGGCATCCGCGCGGCGTACTGGACGGGCTCGCTGCTCGCGGCGCTCGAGGACCGCTACGGGACAGCGTTCGGCGAGCACACGTTTGCGATCAGCGGCGTCTCGGGCGGCAGCCTCGGGGCGGCGACGTACGTGGCACTGCGCGCCGACCGGCTCGAGTCGGGCGGCACGCGCACCTGCTACGACGACCCGGCGCGAAGCCTGCAGGTGTGCGCGAGCGCGGTACTGAGCCAGGACTTTCTCGCGCCGGTTGTCGCCGGGATGCTGTTCCCGGATCTCGTGCAGCGCTTCCTGCCGGTGCCGTTCCAGAGTCTCGACCGCGGCCGTGTGCTCGAGAGCGCGTGGGATCGGGCGTGGGGCGTGGCGAAGCTGCCGGATTCCATGTCGCTGCCGTTCTACGATCTCTGGAAGTCGCCGAAGGCGCGCCTGCACGCGCCGCTCCTGTTCCTCAACAGCACCGAGGTCGAGACCGGGCAGCGCGTGATCGTGAGCGCGGTGCAGCTGCCGCCGGCGAGCGACTTCTACGGCGCGAACGAGCTCATCACGTTGACGGGAGCGGACCTCCCGATGAGCTCGGCCGCGCACCTGAGCGCACGCTTCACCTACGTGAGCCCGGCGGCGACCGTGCTTGGGCCCGACCGCCACGTTGTCGGCCACCTGGTGGACGGCGGGTATTTCGAGAACACCGGCGCGGACACGGCGGCCGGGCTCATCAAGGCGCTCAACGATGCCGCGGCCGCGCGCGCGGTCAGTATCGCGATCTACGTGCTCATCATCAGCAACGAGCCCGAGGACCCGAAGGCCGCGAAGGGACCGGATCCCGAGCGCTGGCTCACGGAATTGAGGGCTCCTCTCGCCGCGCTCCTGAATGCACGCGACGCCCGTGGCCGGGAGGCCGCCATCGACATCGCGCGCCCGGTGATGACCGATAGCAGCATGAAACCGCTTGGCGCCGGCAAGAGCGGCGAGGTCCTCGCGCTCCCCATCGGCCTCGAGCAGCGCTCGATCGTGCTGCCGCTCGGCTGGACGTTGTCTGACACCGCGCAGTGCGAGATCGATGAGCAGCTCGCGACCGCGCTCGACTCGCCCAGTCCCGCGAGTGCGGTCGGGATTCTGGATACACTCTTCACCGTCGTGCTCCCGAAGGTCGCCCTGAAGCCGGGGTGCTGAGGCCGCACGACGGACGAGAGCTGGAGGGAACCCGAGTGCACGTGACCCGAACCGAGAACGGCCCGCGCGCGTGCTTCGCGTGAACGCGGTTGCACCCGCGCGGGGATTCACGGCAAAGCACGCGCTCTTCGC
>CAYNCY010000536.1:0-2876 GCA_964395195.1 uncultured Steroidobacteraceae bacterium | reverse complement strand
CTGCTCTGGCCGATCAAGCAGAAGTACGGCCGCAAGATCTCGTGGGCGGACCTGTTCGTGCTCTCCGGAAACGTCGCGCTCGAGTCCATGGGATTCAAGACCTTCGGCTTCGCCGGCGGTCGTGCCGACACGTGGGAGCCCGAGGAGCTCTACTGGGGTGCCGAGAGTACGTGGCTGGGCGATGAACGCTACAGCGGCGAGCGCGAGCTCGCGAAGCCGCTCGGCGCCGTGCAGATGGGCCTCATCTACGTCAATCCCGAAGGCCCGAACGGAAACCCCGACCCGCTCGCCTCCGCCCGCGACATCCGCGAGACCTTTGCGCGCATGGCGATGAACGACGAGGAGACGGTCGCGCTGATCGCCGGCGGCCACAGCTTCGGCAAGACCCACGGCGCGGGGGATCCCTCGCTCGTCGGCGCGGAGCCCGAGGGCGCCTCCATCGAAGCCCAGGGGCTCGGCTGGAAGAGCACGCACGGCAGCGGCGTCGGCGCCGATGCCATCACCGGCGGCCCCGAGGTCACGTGGACCCAGACGCCGACCCGGTGGAGCAATTCGTTCTTCGATAACCTTTTCAACTTCGAGTGGGAGCTGACCCGGAGCCCGGCGGGCGCCAAGCAGTGGCAGGCGAAGAACGCCCCCGCGACGATCCCGGATGCGCACGACAAGGCGAAAAAGCACGTGCCGACGATGCTGACGACCGACCTCGCGCTGCGCTTCGACCCTGCCTACGAGAAGGTCTCGCGGCGCTTCCACGCGCACCCCGATCAGTTCGCGGATGCCTTCGCGCGCGCGTGGTTCAAGCTCACGCACCGCGACATGGGGCCCATCGAGCGCTACCTCGGTCCGCTCGTGCCCAAGGAGCGGTTGATCTGGCAGGACCCGATCCCGGCGGCGAATCATCCGTTGATCGACCTCCCGGAGACTGCGGTGCTGAAGTCGAAGATCCTGGCGTCGGGCCTCACGGTCTCGGCGCTGGTGTCGACGGCGTGGGCGAGTGCTTCGACGTTCCGCGGTTCCGACAAGCGCGGCGGGGCAAATGGTGCCCGCATCCGCCTGGCGCCGCAGAAGGACTGGGACGTAAACCAGCCGGCGCAGCTGCGAGCCGTGCTTGAGAAGCTCACGGCGATCCAGGGCGAGTTCAACGCGACGGCCACCGGTGGCAAGAAAGTGTCGCTCGCCGACCTCATCGTGCTGGCCGGCGGCGCGGCAATCGAGAAGGCGGCGAGGGATGCCAGCACCGTGGTGACAGTCCCGTTCACGCCGGGTCGAATGGATGCCTCTGCCGCGGAGACCGACGCTGCGTCGTTCGCGCCGCTCGAGCCCGTCGCCGATGGCTTTCGCAACTACCTGCGCGGATCGCTGTTCATGGCTCCCGAGGAAGCGCTGGTCGATCGCGCACAGCTCCTGAAGCTGAGCGCTCCCGAAATGACCGCACTGGTCGGAGGACTCCGGGTGCTCGGCGCCAATGCGGCCGGATCCCCGCACGGCGTCCTGACGACCAAGCCCGGGACCTTGACCAACGACTTCTTCGTGAACCTGCTCGACATGCGGACCGAGTGGCAGGCGCCCACCGCCGCCGGCGTCTACGAGGGGCGTGACCGCAAGACGCGGGAGCTGCGCTGGTCGGCGACGCGCGTCGACCTCATCTTCGGCTCGCACGCGCAGCTGCGTGCAATTGCGGAGGTGTATGCCTCGCCCGATGCGAAGCAGAAGTTCGCGGAGGACTTCGCGGCGGCCTGGGGCAAGGTCATGAACCTCGACCGCTTCGATCTCTCCTCAACCTGAGCGGAGCACGGCTGACACCGAAAGCGCTGCCCCTCGCGGGGCAGCGCCTCGTCCGGAGTCAGGCATTCGGGTCGTGCGCCGCCAACTTGCGCAGCACACTGGCGCTCGGCTTGAG
This sequence comes from uncultured Steroidobacteraceae bacterium, assembly GCA_964395195.1. GTDB lineage: Bacteria > Pseudomonadota > Gammaproteobacteria > Steroidobacterales > Steroidobacteraceae > CAIKZZ01. The sequence continues at coordinate 976 of CAYNCY010000536.1, read as the reverse complement.
CGTCCGTCGGAAGGTCTTCTGGTCCACTTCGGCGAGGCCGAGGCGCGGAACGTAGCCGAAGATCCACTCGAAGTTGTCGAGCAGGCTCCAGTGGATGTAGCCCCGCACGGGAATGCCCGCCGCGATCGCCCGCTGCATCCCGGCGACCGCGAGGGGGATATACGCCGCGCGCCTCGAGTCGTCGGGCGTATCGATGCCGTTCTCCGTGACGATGACCGGAAGCCCCGTCGCCTCGTGCGCGTAGCGGATCGCTCCCTCAAGGGACGCCGGAAAGAACTCCTCGTGGTTGTGGGTGAGCTCGGCACCCGCGGGCGGCATCATCGGACCGTTCGAATCCAGCCGCTGTCGGCCGTAGTTCTGCACGCCAATGAAGTCGCTCGTCTTGGCGGCCTCCATCCAATCGCCGTAGACCTCGGCGCGCTTCTGGTCGCGCCGGCTGTGCTCGCCAACGGCCTGGTCATCGACGATCGCGAGGCTGACGCCGACCGGAAGATCCGGTCGCACGGATTTGATCGCCGCGAGGCCACGACGGTGACCTTCGAGCAGCTGCGGCATCATCGGCTCGGGATCGGAGACGTTGGCGGAGGAGAACGACATCGTTCCGCAGGCGCGCGCGGCGGCGGCGAGCATCGCGCGCCGGGCCTCGTCGTAGCCCGGCGGAAAGGGCAGCGGCAGCCACTTCAGCAGGCGCATCAGGTTGGGTTCGTTGAGCGTCGTCGCGATCGCGATGCCCTCCGCCAGGCCCCGGGCCGCGAATTCGCAATAGCGCGCGAAGAGATCCGGCGCCGCCTTGTTTTCCCAGCCGCCCTGCGCGGCAAACCAGCGCGGCACGGTGAAGTGATTGAACGTCACGACCGGCAGCAACTGGCGCTCCCGGCAACCGTCGATGATCCGCCGGTAGTGGTCGAGCATCGCCTGCGAGAATGTGCCCGGCTCGGGTTCGATCCGCGACCACTCGAGCGAAAAGCGAAACGAG
>CAYNCY010000535.1:0-2885 GCA_964395195.1 uncultured Steroidobacteraceae bacterium | reverse complement strand
TGGCGGATCTTCTGGTCCCAGACGTCGCCGCCCCGCAACTCGCTCTGGTCGAACCAGACCTCGATGCCGGCGGCCACGAGCGCGTCGCGCAGACGCCGGGCCGAGTCCGCGTCCTCGGATGCGTAGCTGAGGAAGACAGCTCTGGAGGCGTTCGTCATCGATTGCGCGCTTCCGTGCCAGAGTCGCAGCTTAGCCGAATTCCCCGTGCCGCCCGATGACAGCGGAACCGACCCGACGCCCGGCCAGCAGCCCGCCGGGCCCCGTCAGCGGTTGCGTTGCCGGAGCGTCCGGCCCTTCTCGCGCTGCCAGTCGCGGTCCTTCTCGCTGGCGCGCTTGTCGTGTTCCTTCTTGCCGCGCGCGACGCCGATTTCGAGCTTGGCGCGGCCGCCCTTCCAGTACATCGCGAGCGGCACGATGGTAAAGCCCTTGCGATCGACCGCGCCCACGAGGTGATCGATCTCGCGCCGCTTCATCAGGAGCTTGCGCGTGCGGGTCGGGTCCGCGATCACGTGGGTGGAGGCCGAGTTGAGCTGCGAGATGTGCGCGCCGAAGAGCCACGCCTCGTCGTTCTTCATGACGACATAGCCCTCGCCGAGCTGCAGGCGGCCCGCGCGCAGCGACTTCACTTCCCAGCCGAGGAGCGACAGGCCCGCCTCGTAGCGCTCGTCGATGAAATAGTCGTACCGCGCCTTGCGATTGAGCGCGATCGTGCCTTCGTGGGTGTCTTTGTCGGCCATGGTCACTGAGTCTCTTGAGGCGGCATTGTAGCTTGCGTTGTCCGCGGGCACCCCGAGCCCTCAGAATGCCCGTGGGATTCCAGCCGAGGTCGATCGATGCGCGAGGTCAGGCGCAACGCGCTCGTCCCGTACACGCCGCTTGAGATGTATGCGCTCGTCAACGACGTCGCCGCGTACCCGACGTTCGTGCCGTGGTGCCCGGAGGCACGCGTGCTCGAGTCCGGAAACGGGGCGCTGACGGCGACGCTGAAAGTCGGCCGCGCGGGTCTGTCGGTCTCGCTCACCACCCGCAACACGCTGGTCGCCGGCGAGTCCATCACGATGGCGCTCATCGACGGGCCCCTCAAGACCTTCCGCGGTCGCTGGGATTTCCTGCCGATCCGGGCCGCCGACGGGTTGCTCCGCGGCTGTCGCGTCGAACTCGACGTCGCCTTCGAGTTCGCAAGCGTCGCGCTCGGCGTCGTGCTGAGTCCGCTCTTCGAGGCGAGCTGGGACTCACTCGTCGATGCCTTCGTCAAGCGCGCGCACGGCGTCTACGGTGGCTGAGGCGATGATCCGGGTGTCGGTCGCCTACGCCGAGCGCGACCGGCAGACGGTGATCGAGCTTGAGGTGTCTGCCGGCACGACGGTCGCCGCCGCGATCGAGCACTCCGCGATCCGGACGGCGCACCCGGGGATTCCAGCCGATGCGGCGCTTGGCATCTTCGGCGAGCTCGTGCGTCCCGAGCGCGTCCTCGCGGCGGGCGATCGGGTGGAGCTCTACCGGAAGCTTCCCGCCGATCCCAAGGACACGCGCCGTGCGCTCGCGCGGCGGGGGGAGACGATGGGCCGGAAGCTCCGCTGAGGCCGGGGCTCAGGCGCCCGGCGACGTCGGGATCTTCGGGTCCTTGAACTCGCCCTTCGGGCGGTCGATCCGCGCGACCTTCTCGTCGGCGAAGTACACGACGAACTCGTGCTGCGAGACCCGCTGGGTCTTCCCTTCCTTGAAGTAGTAGAGGTAGTCCCAGCGATCCGGGTGGAAGGAGTCGGCCAGCATGGGCGTGCCGAGGAGGAACCGGACCTGGCTGCGGGTCATGCCGACCGTTACCTGGTCGACCAGCTTCGTCTCGAGGAAGTTGCCCTGCTGGATGTTGATCCGGTAGACGCAACCCTGGGCCAGGGCGAGCACGGCGCCGGCAGCGAGCGTCAGGGCGAGGGCGGGCAGGCGAGGGCGCTGGGTCATCGGTGGTTCCGCGCGCCGGTTGGTCGGGCGCCGTGTCGGGTGGATAATGGGCCGCGATCATACCGGATCGGTCCGCCCCGGGAAGTCCCGGGCCCGTGCCGCCGCCGCAATTCCCCAGGAAGATCAACGTGGAAAGCCAGGACCTCCGCCGTGCGGGCCTCAAAGTAACGCTGCCGCGGGTCAAGATCCTCGAGATCCTGGCCAGTGCCCCCGCGCATCACCTGAGTGCCGAGACGATCTACAAGAAGCTCCTCGACTCGAACGAGGACATCGGGCTTGCGACCGTTTACCGGGTGCTGACCCAGTTCGAGGCCGCCGGCCTCGTCACCCGGCACCACTTCGAGGGCGGCATGGCCGTCTTCGAGATGAACCGGGGAGAGCACCACGATCACGTGGTCTGTATGGACTGCGGCAAGGTCGAGGAGTTCACCGACGAGGCGATCGAGCAGCTGCAAGCCGCCGCCGCCGAGCGCCTCGGCTTTGCGATCGCCGACCATGCGCTCATCCTCTACGGACGCTGCCGCCGCGAGAACTGCCCGAGCCGCAAGGCCCGCGGCACCTGAGCCTCAGCGGCGCTTGCGGGCCTTCGCCGCGGGCGCCTTCCCGGGTTCGCGCTTCAGCATCTCGCGCGCGTGCTCGCGTGCCTTGGCGCTGATCTCGACCCCGCCCAGCATCCGCGCGAGTTCCTCGATCCGCTCGTCCGGCCCGAGCCTCGTCAACGTCGTGCGGCTCGAGCGGCCGTCGGTCAGCTTCGCAACGCGCACCTGGTGATCGGCCTGGCCCGCGACCTGCGGGAGGTGGGTGACGCAGAGCACCTGGCCGCGCGCGCCGAGCGCATGGAGCTGCCGCCCCACCATCTCGGCGACCGCGCCGCCGACCCCGGCGTCGACCTCGTCGAACACCATGCAGAGCCTGCCGTCGAGCCC